>JANWHF010000195.1 GCA_025450555.1 Tepidisphaeraceae bacterium
ACGTTTGAGATACCCCAGGCCGATGATGTCCTTTTCCTTCAGTGGCTGTTTGTGCTCCTTCACGCCCGACAAGATGCCACAGCCGCCCCCGGAGCGCAACTACTAGTTTACTGCTATTGGTGCGAACGGCGTGCCGAAGGGAATGGTCATTTTGCATCACTTTTTCGATTTTTTCTGCCTCCTCTCCGACAGACTGACAGGCATGGAAGGCTCTGCGCGCGTCGGATGCAAGGCTGGCGGCTGAAGCCGCCATCCCGGCTTGGTTTGCTCTCGAGCCCGATCCCGCGCCCCCTGCTCCACTTCCCAAGCCGCTCGCACACATCACTGTCTCCTTCGCTACACCCATCACTAGGGAACTGCGTACACATACTATACCCAAACATACGGACGGGCTCAACGCTTATTTCGGCAAAATTAGCAAAAAATTAGGTTAGGGCCATCTTCAGTAGATTCAATGGGTTACGTTTCCCGTGATTGAGAAGCCGGACGCGGACAAGGATGCGAGTGACAGGGGGTTTCAATGACTGGGGATTAGGATGCTCTGGCAAACAGCGCCTCCCTGATGGCGACCGTTGATTTTCATTCATCCCGGAAAATGCGCTGTTTGCAATCGCTGCAGAATCCACCGTTCGTAAAAGGATTCGAGGGATGGGGCGTGCGCCGAAGTCCCCTGAGGATCAACAGCCCGGAATGGCAATACCGACGGGCCAACCCAAATCGCCGCTCGATGCGCTGCCCATAATAGAACGCAATGGGAAACGAGACGAACACAAGAATTACCCCAGCGATGGTTGACCACAGCCCTCCCCACTCCACCGGCCCAAAAGATCCATGCGAGGCCAAGAAAAGAAAGACGCCAACCAGATTAGAAACCACCCTCGGATGATCCATCGAGTCCGCCGAAAACGAACTTCAAACTCGCGGCGGGTGATGGATAGATCATTCGTCGTGGGAATGTCCGTCATCGGGTGGATCGTATGATCGCTGCCGGAACTACGGCAAATCAAGATCGCGGAGAAGTTAGTCGAATAGGCTAGCCGTCTCAATTCTACGTGCGGTCTCACTCAATTCAGGCCAACGCTGGATTAAAGGAATGGCAGATATGCGTCCTAACTCACTTGGCTCTATCTTGTGAAGCCCACCACCATAAACGCGGCCCTCACGTCGTAGCTCATGACCCGTAATTTGGCCCATTAAATGAAATAATTCCGACGCTCGCTCTGGAGCGTGCCGAAGCATGGCGGCCAGCCCGGGGAGCGGATACAACATCAGATATAGATTCGTTGCGATAGCGTCCGACTTGTTCCAAATGAACCGGAACGGCTTCTTGTCATTTAAGCCTCGCCCCATGTAAGTGCAAAGAAATGGGGCCGGCTCGCGTTGTTCCTGCCTGTACCAGGGGAACCTTTTGCCAACCAAATATCCGTCACGAATACCGAGGATTTGGGCGGTTTTCAAATAATCCCAAAATGCTGGGTAGCGCGATTGCACTGCCTGCTCCGGCAAATCGCAATCAATGACGCATAGTTGCGGCTCAAAAACTGGAAAGCCGTCTGCATCCCGCTCAATGACCGCCACGTTCAAGTTGCGCGGGCCAGGTAGAATCGGACGAAGGTACTTTTCTGGAAGCCCTCGCCGAGCAGCGGCAGCGCGAGTGAGGATGAAGAATTTGTTTCCGCCGGTAGCGATACCACGTTGAATGCGGAAAAAATCAGCGAGCATGGGGCCAAGATCGCCGCCTGGCTCGTATCGCTCATTCCTTGCTGTGCTAGGGTAAGCCGTCCATTTTCGCGACTCGCGAAGCTGATCCAATGGGACCATACTGTTCACTTGTGGATGCTCAAGCGTGCCTCCAAATGTGAACTCGACACTGTGTTTGGCCGGTGGGGGCGCCTTTTGGAAGAAAACCACCGCTGAGGAAACGAGCGCATCTCCAAACTGAACATCGTCAGGATCGAATCGATGAACGCGTCTGAGCGTCACATGGCTTGCAAGAAAATTCTTGACTGCCGAACCATAATTCACATCCATGAATTCCGACGGAATAAGCCAGGCCGAATACCCTCCGTTTTGCATCCAAGCGGTCGCGAGCAATAGAAAATAGACGTACAACCCGGCGAGGCCATTCACTTCGATGCCGGTCATTTTTTTTACCAGCGCTTGAAGTCGTTGCTTCTCGTCCCGCGATAAGTGGTGGTGCCGGACATACGGGGGATTTGCCAGAATTAGATTGGGAGAACGTAGATGGTCGCCTTCAGCAACGATCCGCGTAAAGTCACCCTGAACGATCTCAAGCCCCGCTGGCTCCCAAAGGTCCCGAGCAACGTTGCAAAATGCGGGATCGACTTCAATGCCAAGTGCGCTTTTGAGTTTTTCCCGTCCAAACACTTCAAGAGCGGCAGAAAAGAAACTACCGGAGCCAATCGCCGGATCGGCGAAACGAATCTCCTCGCGTGCTTTCCCAATCAACTTTTTCAGTGACCGCACAATTTCAATTGCCAGTACATTGGGTGTCGCAAACTGGCCCAGACGATTCCGCTCCGCCTCGGAACGGCGCGCATCCAGCCGGACCTGTTCGATCTGACGGCGCTTTTCGACCGAGTTTTGTCGTTGTGCAATCATGCGGACTAAATCCCAAGCTTCAGCAAATCGTTAATCCGATGTTCCCAGACCCAATCGATGCCTTCGGCGGCCTCATAACCAAGATAGTCGCTGCCAAAGTAGCCGCAAAGGAAAAGAACAAAAGATATGTCTTGTCCATAGGTGGCCTGGAGTTGATGAATCTTCGTCGCCTCCTCCTTACGCCGCTTGTTGGTGTTCGTGAAATCTCCAGCGGACTTGGCTTCTATAAGAATCGGTAAGCGGCTCCTGCGCGGTCGGAACGGTTGGATCACGACATCCACCGGGATTTTGACCTTGATCGCCTTGCCCACGAGCAAGTTCATTCGGAGCCAGTAAGTTCCAGCTTTCATTTGAGCCAAAGGCTTTTCGGAGGAGTGCGCCTGCTTTCTATATCCGCGCTTTTCGAGAAAGTCGCTTATCAGGGCGAGCTGACGTTGCTCCTGTGCATTACGAACGATGGGGTTTGCCACCGCGCTGCATAACCGATCCGCGACGATAGTCGAAGCACGGTCGCGTTCGTGATCGGTCGGTGAAATCCCAGCGTCTAACCATGGAAATATGTCCCGATCCAGAAGTCTCGACAGTACATCGCAAACCGAGCCGACCAGGCGCTATGCCTTCGCGTATTCCGCCGCCCGAGGTCAACGATTCGGCAGTGCGAACAAAAGGTTTCAGATACGCTACACTGGCCCCCTCAATCCATCCCGGTCAACTCCACACCTTCTAAATCCGCTGCTTAACCCGGCCGATAAATGGGAGGATGCCGGGTTTTAGCATCATTTGTCCGCGAGATACTTGCCGCAATCCGATCAGGGGGGAGGCCCAGTTCTGTGCGCGATGCGGCTATCGCCTTCCACGGGCGTGGTATCAGACTGGCCGGCTGGGGCGGCGGTGGTCGGCGTGGGCGAATTTCATGCTGATCGCGATGGGGCCGATCGCGTGGCTGCTTTGGCCGCATAAACCTGTTACATCGGTCGCCGTCGGCATCGCGGTATTTTTGACCGTGGCGGCGGGCACCTTTGGCCTGTGCGGCGGGCTGGGCTGGCTGGCCTCGAGCATCGTGGGGCGAATTGTCCGATATTCACAAACCGCCGCGCTGTCGGCTTTCGCGGTGGGAGCAGGGCTGCTGCTGATCCTGAATTTGATTGCAAATTCCAGGATCGCAATGGTTCGGCCTGGTCCTGCGCGGACGTATGCCAGTATGAGGCTTCCAACTTTGCCGCCAGTAAAACTGGGAACGTATCAACGGAGACCGGCCAAGGCCACGATACCGGTTAAGATAGACCTTGCCCAGTCGGCAGCGACGCAGCCGGCAGCGCCGGAGAAGTTTACGCCGCAGGATCTGTTTGCAGTGCTGGCGGTAACCAACCACACGGGCTTCATTCCGAACGCTAAAGAGCTGGACCGACTTGCGCGCGGATACTTCAACGGCGACATGCCGGCGGGGCTTTGCCAGATGTATGAGCAGGCCCTGCGACAGGGCTTGCTCCCCGATCCGCGGGTCGGCTGGACCCAAGTCGCCCATTTCGATCGATGGGAACGCGCTGGTGAATTGATCAAGGCCTCGCATCAGCCGCCCGCGGCCGCGGCAGCAGCGCCCACGCCTGCGCTGGCGGGCGATCAGGATGGCGACGTGCCGAAGGATGTTTTCGTAAAGATCAAAGTAATCAATGCCCGCTACGAATTCGGTGACATGCACGGCATCATCCAGCGCCCCGACGGCTGGGTGATTTCCAGCATCCAAATCGCCGTCTTCCCCACCGGCCACCCCGAGAGCCGCAAGATCTTCACGACCGGCACCTGGGCGCGCCCCGATGAGCCCAGCAACCTCCTGCACCTCTACATCCGCCACGTCCGCGGAGAATTCCTGGCTGAGCCGAACATCACCGGATTCACCTGGACGGTTATCCGGGCGAAGGGGCATCGGTCGGAGTGAGGGGAAAAGCGAGAGGGGTCTGCTGTGGATGAGTTGTCGCTCCGATACGGCAACTTGTTTGATTCTACCATTCTCCTTTAATACGGATTCACGTTCGAAAAAGGTGAATCTGGATGGCCGACCCAAATACGTTTGACCCACAGCAGTTCTTCGACCATACCGTCGCGGATGGACATTCGAGGGACCCGGGCCATGCGGACTTGTTCGTGGTGGTTCCGGAGACTGATACGACAAACTATGGACTGATCGATGTAAGTTTGTCCGAGGTCGCACGGATACCGTCGTTGCCGATTCGCTTGACGAATGGGCGGGATCGCAGCAGCGGCGGCTATGGCATCGCACATATGCTGGAAGGCCACAACAGTGGCATCGCGTTGCATGGCTACTGGAGCGTTCAGGATTTCGTCCATGAGGTAGCCCAGGAATTCGATGCCGTGTACGAAGGCTATCACGGGCGTTGGCTTCTGGTCTATCGCAAGGGCAAAAACCCGTCACTATTGCGGCTGTTGGTAATTGAATTGGGAAAGCAGCGCGACCATTACAGCGTGGTAAGCGGCTGGTTCGTGTCTGCGCGTCGCGCGGTATCGGGCAAGTTGGTGGCGGAGAAAATAGAAAAAGACGGCATTATAACTTGGGAACGTCGTGCGCCACGTTCAGAAGGGCCTGGGTAGCCACTTCCCATCAAGAAGGAGCCGGCTAGTTTGCAAGTGTTGCGTGCCCAGCCTAACCGACTCATGCACTAATGGCCAAGAATGCCGTCTTCTTCAAATGATTATATCGTAAATCCAGAGAAAGTTGTCAACCAAAAGTTATCAAGTTGAGGTTATCAACATCTCCGATAATACGCTCCTACGTGCATGGACGTTCATTCGAATATAGAAACGATAAGTCATTGTTAATGATTGAATTATAGCTGGCTTTCGTCGCTCAAACCCCCGCGCCATTAACCCATCGATCAAACACCTCGACCAGTAGATCGTCATACGCCTCGAAGTTGGCCTTGGCGGGCAGGATGCTCTGCTCCAGCGCGGCATCGAGCTTCGCCGCGGCTTGTTCCCAGTCGGCGATGCAGCGGTCGGCTTCGTGGGGGCCGAAGATTTGGCCGTCGCGGACGGCGCGGAGCCAGGCGGCATCGGGGCGGGGAAATTGAATCTCTCCGGTCAGCAGCAATTCGCGACCCTGCGCGGCCAGGCGAAAGCCGTGCATGGCGAATTTGGTGTCGAAGCCAAGGGCGTCGGCAATTTCGCGCCGGCCGGTCTTGTTGGCCTGCTTGGTCATCATCTTCTTGAGCTGACTCGTCGCGTAGCCGTGGAATCCGGTGTGGGCGCGCCGGCTGATCAGCTTCTTGATGCGCGGAACTAAGCTGGGCCAGGGCTCGCGAGAATGCAGGATGTGCTCGGGCCTGGTTACGTAGAGCGTTTCGATGACGTTGGGATTGCAGTTGACGGTCAGGTGCAGCCATTTGCGGAAATCGTAGATGACGATGTCCATTCCACTTTCGGGGAGTTGGATTTCCATCTGCTCGAAGGTGTGAGCGCCGACCCAGAAGCGTTTGGGGGCGAGGGTGACGCCGCGCACGTCCCAGTCGCTGGAATCGCTGGAGGTGCCATAGAGGCGCGACCCGGCCAGGTGGAGAAAGAGCAGATTATCCCAGACCCAGGATTGCTCGGGATTGTTCGCGAGGATGCGGTCTTTGACGAAGCTGGAGATTTCCTGGGTAGGCACGATGGTCCCGCCTTTTTAACACAGACGGGGCGATTGTAGGCGCGGTCATTTTAGAAAGAGTTTACCGCCGAGGAATATTGAGAGAAGCGGATAGTGAATCGAGAATTTATTTCGTAATTTTAGTCCACATTTCCCACCCTCTGCGAACCTCTGCGTCCTCTGCGGTTAATTCGTTTAAGAAGATTTTTTACCGCAGAGGACGCGGAGGTACGCAGAGGAATTGCAAATTAAAGACTTTAGTTCAGATTGGTCGTCCCCCAGTTCAGCTCAAGGAAGATCTGAAAGCGGATGATCAACAAGCTCCCAAACCTCCGCGTTCCTCTGCGTCCTCTGCGGTAAGACTTGATGCTCCCGCTCGTCGGCACAGCAGCGCATCTCGCAGGAACAGCAGGACGAAGTGGGAATTGGTGACGAGGTAGCGCTTCCAGAGCCGGCCGGGCTCCTGGGTGAGGCGGAAGACCCATTCGAGGCCGTGGCGCTGCATCCAGGTGGGGGCCATCTTTTTGACGCCGGCGTGGAAATCGAAGGCGGCTCCGACGCAAAGCTGCACCGCCTTGATGCGATGGCGATGCTCGTGGGCGAAGATTTCCTGCTTGGGAGCGCCCAGGCCAATGAGGACGATTCCCGCCCCGCTGGCGTTGATGCGATCGACGACGGCTTGGTCCTCAGCTTTGGTGAGCGCTCGGAATGGTGGTGATTCAGCTCCAGCAATTCGCAGAGTGGGAAACAGTTCGCGAAGTTTCTCGCGGAGTTTTTCAAGAACGTCGGGATGGCCGCCGTAGAGATAGATGCCGACGCTCTGCTTTTCGGCGGCAGCGCAGATGCGCTGGGTTAATTCAGGGCCGTAGACTCGATCGGTCAAATTCAATCGATGGAAGTAATTGAGCGCCCACCGCACCGGCTGGCCATCGGGCGCGACGACATCAAATTCATTCAGCCGGCGCGTATGGGCCTTATCGCTGGCGGCACAGATCAGACTGTGAACCGCCATGAAATCGAGAATTGCGGGCTGCCCGATTTGAGCCGACTCGATAACCTTTTCGACGACCTGGTCATAACAGGTGGGACTGATACCGATGCCAAATACATTGCGCTTGGCGGGCCAGCGGACTTTGGGAGCAGTGCGCGTGATATGTTCCACGACTGGCGCAGATGCCGACGCGGGGCATTCGACCATTTTCATAGCAATCCCCTTGGACCTCGGGCGATCGCGTAAGCATCCCCGTAGCACAGCCTTCCAGGCTGTGAGCTGAAAATCACAGGCTGGAAGCCTGTGCTACGCAACATGCGGCGCCACATGCGATTGCCCTGCCTTGGCCTTACCTTGCGCCCCTGCGAAACAGCACGGCCGGAACGGTGCGCACAAGGATGACAAAATCGTGAAAGAGCGTTCGCCGGCGGATGTAGCGCACGTCCATCCGGACCCATTCGGCAAACGTGACGCGCGAGCGCCCCTCGACCTGCCAGATGCAGGTCAGGCCCGGCGTGACATGCAGCCGGCGGCGCTGCCAGGGCTCGCAGGCGTCACTCTCGTCCAGCGGAAGCGGCCGCGGGCCGACCAGCGACATGTCGCCTTTGATCACGTTCCAAAGCTGCGGCAGCTCATCGATGCTGGACTTGCGTAGCCAGCGGCCAAATGAGGTGACGCGAGGGTCGTTGGTCAGCTTGAATGCCGGCCCATCCTGCTCATTGCCGGAACGAAGCTTCTGCTGCTGGCTTTCGGCATCGGCCACCATCGTGCGGAACTTGTAGATCGTGAAAGGCTTTCCACCGAGTCCCGCGCGACGTTGGGTGAAGATCACGGAGCCGCGCGAGTTGAGCTTGACCAGCACCCCAACGACCAGCAGGAGCGGAGCCGTGACGATCAGCAGCGCGGTGGCGCCGACGATGTCGCACAGCCGCTTCCATCGCGGCATGGGCATGATCAGAAGATCGTCCAGAGCTTCGGCCGAGAGCCCCGGCTGGATTTTCAAACTGGCTAATGACGCATCAGCTTCCGGCTTTGCCTCGAGCAACCGGGTTTGAGCGACGGCAACGCCATTTGTATGGCCATTACCGTTTCCGTTCCCATTGGTTGGCCCATGCCCATTTGCATTTCTGTGGCCGTTCGTATGGCCGTTGGTCTTTCCATTGGTCGGAACGAGGGGCGACGCCGGCGATTCAGGGATAAGCCGACCGCCATCGGCCAGTAGCCGGCCATTGGTTCGGGCTTCTTTGGGCTGCCCGTTGGAATGACGATTCAAGTCAAGATTCACCGCCTGGAGCACCGCGGTGACGTCCAGGGTTTCTGCGGAAT
>JANWHF010000196.1 GCA_025450555.1 Tepidisphaeraceae bacterium
AGCACATTGCGGATTCCCGCATTCCACAGCTCATCGAGCACCTGCCCGATTTCCTGGGCCGTATGACCGACGCAGGTCAGATGCGCCATCGAGCGGATCCCCGCTTCGCTTTGAATCCGCTCGACAAGCTGCACCGTATTCTTCCGCGTGCTTCCCCCGGCCCCATAGGTGACCGACACATAAGTCGGCTGGACCGGCTTGAGCTCATTGACCGTCTGAAAGAGCTGCGCAAAACCCGCCTCCGTCTTTGGCGGGAAAAACTCAAACGACAGCGACGGTTTGCCCAACCCGATGACTTCATCGATCCGCATACTAGCTTCCCATGTTAAGAGCCAAAGCCATTATAGGGAACATCGGCAAAAACGATCCGACGTAAAGATGTGTTTGGGGCTCGTGCAACGGCGTGCAACAAAATGCACAGAATGCAACGCCACATTTTGAGACATTTGAAACATCCCTTCGATGCGGCTCAGGGCAGGCCCTCAGACTTTGAGCATCTCCCTCGCTTCGGCCATTCCGTCGGCGGGACGCCCATGCTCGCTGGCGGTCACGCGCGCCAGGGCCACGAGCTGTCGCCAGCGGAAGGTAGGCCGGGTCCGGGCAAATTCTTCGCTGACGGTGCGGTAATACTTCTCGGCATGCAGCGCGCCGTCTTCACTCACGGCATACTTCAGCATCAAATCAAACATGGGCGGGGCGGGATGGCCAAGCTGGCCATAGCGCTCGACGATGGCGGCGGCGTGAGCCTGAAGATTGCCGCGGATCGCTTCTTCGGCGGCGGCAAGCAGCGTCGGCCCGTCCTGCGCGCTGATGCCGGCCAGATGCTGCTTGAGCGGCATCGGCTCCCATTCCAGGAAATCGCCGCCGCGCATAACTCGATCCAGTGCGACTTGAAACGAGCCAAGGATCAGGCAAGCGAAGGTGTTTCTGGGATTGGCAACGGGCGCCAGATTTCTCCAGGCGTTGGCTGAATCACATGCATGGACACCAATGGAATCACCATGAACGCTGCCCAGCGGCTTTCCCGCCACTTCATCGCGAGGGGTGCGGCCATGATCGCGCAGGATGATCTGGTTGGCCGCCAGTGAAATCGCTTCGCCGACCACGTCCGGCGCATAACCGTCGGCAAGAATGGATGCGGCAGTTTCCGCGGATGGCTGGGCGGTCTGCTTGAAAATCGCCTGGCTCAATTTGTCGATCATCGCATCATCCGCCAATTTTGTGCCCAGCTTGCGATCCATCAGCTTGTACTTCTCCATCAATGCCGGCAGTACGTTGCGAGGCTGGTCCCAGACCATGGCCGGCCACGACTCGGCCTTCATGCAATAGCGCACCGATTGTCGTAGCAGCGTGTGAGCGCGATCGTGGCCGATCAGGTCCAGCATGTCCCATGCGCGGTAAGGCAGCACCACGCGATGCACTTCGGTCTTTTCCTGCACTTCCTCCAGCAGCGCATTGAGCGCTTCCTCGTCGCTGCGCTTTACAAGGCCAGCGAAGATCTGCTCGGCGCGATTCACGTCTTTGTCGCGCACGGCCTGGCGAAGCGCGTCTCCATTGAGCGAATCGGAAGGAAGGTTTCCTGGCGAAACAGCATTCAGAACTTCATTCGATCGGCCGCCCTGCTCTTGAATGCGACGGGTGTTGCGATAGAGGACCTTCATGACCGGCAGCGGCGCAAGCGCTGCCGGTAATTCGCGCGACATGTGATACGCCGGGCCAAGGGCCATCATGGTGTGGAAACCCACGTAATCTTCGCCGCCAAACGTGCGCGCGTTGGCCAGTGCGCCGGCCGCGATGAGCGTCTTCAGATCGGTGCCGCCGCGGATCTTCCCGACCAGGAGGCTATTGAGTTTCGAGATGGACGTTTCCTGAAGTTGCGAGACGAGCGCTTCGAGATCGCCAAATGCGAGCGGCTCGCCGCCGCCTGCTTCCCCGCCATCGGCCAGCCCCATGTCCAGCGCCAGCTCCGACCCGATCGCCGCCACCACCATCCCCTTGCCGACATCACAAAGAAATCCGCGCCGCGTGCGTTTTTCGAGCATGGCGAGCTCCGTGGAAGAGGTGAGCATGCCGCAAAAGAACCGAGCGGCACGAGGTCGTCGTATTGTACCGAATTTTCTTGCGTCTGCGCTCACCAATCCCTACACTTTTCGAGTCGGGGTGGGCTGTAAGGACTCGGAACTTCCACCCGAAGCTCAGATCAACGTTACATTTCGGGGCAGAAATTATGATTCGAGGGCTTGGTTTTCATGCGCGCCGGATCGAACAGAAGATTTTTGTGACTGTCTCGATCGTCCTTGCCGCGGCGACGGCTGCTCGTGCGGGAAATGTGGATTCTCATTGGCTTTTGCCATCGGATGGATACTGGACAGATCCCACGCAGTGGTCCACGAACCCAAATTATCCGAACAATGGCTCGCCGACCGGAACAACTTATGACGTCTTTGTAGACGCGGCTGGAAGCCCTTATAGCGTTATACTCAACTCCACCGTCACCTTGGCGGATTTGACTGTCAACTCACCGGACGTTCGCGTCAGTGACAATGCCCCCGGGCTGTTGAGCATCACCGGGACGCTCAATGTTGAGAATGGAACTTTTCAAATAACTGACGTTGCGACGCTTTCAAACGCGACGATTACAACCTCGAACGGTGGGTACTTTCTGGCGCACTCCGGGACGCTCGACAACGTGACAGTAGGTCCGAGCGCCGCGGGATCTCCAACGATCCTCATTACTGATCGCAGCGATCCATCGACCTCCCGCGGCTTGGCATTTGCCGGAGGAAATATTGTATTTCAAGGACAGAGTCCTCTCACTTCCCTCACGCTTGGATCTTCTTCGCCATTGTCGGGAAATGGGCAGATCATTTTTCAAGGCGCAGGTACGCTTACGACAGCCGGCGGCGCGCTCACGATCCCTTCAGGCATTTCGATTCGGGGCGTTGCCCCATTCATTAACACGTCCACACCGTTTTTGGCGTTTGTGGGCGACAAAACGCAGGCGAATGACGTGGTTAACAACGGTCTTGTATCCGCTGAGAATACGGAGATTACTCTCAACCTGATCGGCAACAATGTCGTCAATAATGGAGCGATTCAATCGATCAATAACGGCGAATTGACGATCTCCGGCACATTCGTCAACCATGGAACGTTAATTGAAAACAATGCGATTCTGAATCTGAATATCTCGAACTTTACGCCTGCGATTCTTCCGCAAATTCAGCGGACAGGCGGTGAAGTGAACCTCACCAGCTCCTACGACAACACCGGCAAGACTCTTGTCCTCAACAATACCACTGGATCCCTCGGACTTAACAACGGCGGAACCATAACCAGCGGCACGATCAACGCGACTCAAGGCGCCACTCTGCACATTTCCGGGCCGACGGGAATACTCAATGGCGTAACGCTCGCCGGCAACATGGTAGTGGAGGAAAGCGCCGCCGTATTAATTAATAACGGTCTGACGCTTCAGAACAGCACGATCACCATGGGGACCTATACTGTGCCCCCACACGCTGAAAATGATGGCGCGCTGATCGAGTTTTCCGGGACATCCGGATTGACTGGAAGCGGCACGATCCTCTTTGAGAAGACTTTTCTCGGCGACGATATTCTCGCTCAAAGCAGTGGTGGGCCGGTGAACATTGGCCCACAGATTACCATCAAGAGCGACGCCGCTGGCGGGCGAATTGGATACTTGGTTCAATTAACCGTCGTGCACAACCAGGGTGCGATTATCTCAGGAACAAGCGGAAACTCGATCAGCATAGGCGGCGCATCTGTCGTAAACACGGGAATCATTCGCGCTTTGAACGGCGGCTCGCTGAGCATTATCAATATGGACAACGAAGGTATTATTTCGTCTTTGGGCGCGCTGCTCCCGATGGTTGGAACCATTACGAATAATGGAACCTTATACATTGACTCTGGAGCCACCCTGTCCGGAGACGTCAATGCACCTGAGAGTTTTACGCAATCGAGAGCGGGCATTCTGGATTTTGTAATTGGTCAGCAGACGCCGACGACATCCGGATTGATTGCCATCAAGAACAAATCGCCGGTGCAGCTTGGCGGACTTTTATCAGTTGAGTTTCCCGATAGCTTTTTACCTGCGCGAGGGACCCAGTGGATTCTTATGTCAGGCGGAACAATCGCGGGAACATTTGATGCGACAGAGTTTCCATCGTTGCCGGCCGGGGAGTCATTTGACCTTCAGTATTCTCCCAGTTCGGTCGTGCTGAGCGTTGTTCCCGAACCAGCGCCTATATCGATTGTCACCGCGCTATTGGCCACTTCATTGCTTTTGAGACGCAGCCGACGGGAACAATTGATTCATCCTGCATGAGAAACATTCGGTGCACGTTCAGGCTCTGACTTGGACATCAGTGGCCGAAGCGGGCCATCTCATGTTAGATGTCTGCAATGCAATCCTCTCATTCAACCGCCGAACTGCGCCGGCTGGACCGGCAGCATCTGTGGCACCCCTTCACGCCCATGTCGCTTTGGAACAAGAGCGATCCGCTGGTGATCGTGGCGGCCGAGGGCATGCACCTGATCGACAGCGACGGCAACCGGTATCTCGATGGCGTTTCGAGCCTGTGGTGCAATGTGCATGGGCATCGGGTGCCGGAGATCGATCAGGCGATTCGCGCGCAGCTCGATCGCGTCGCGCATTCGACGCTTCTGGGGCTGGCATGCGAGCCTTCGATTCTGCTGGCCGATCGGCTGATGAAGATCGTGCCGAGGAATCTGAAGAAAGTCTTTTACAGCGATGCCGGTGCGACGGCGACGGAGATCGCCTTCAAGCTGGCGGCACAATACTGGTTTAACGTCGGCCGGCCGGAGAAAAGTGAGTTCGTCGGATTTGCCGAGGCCTATCACGGAGACACGGTCGGCGCGATGTCGATCGGAAGGATGCCGACTTTTCATCGCCCCTATTTTCCGATGCTCTTCAAGGTGCGTTTTTCCCCTAGCACCTATGTCTACCGCAGCCAGACGCCAGACGACCCGGCAAGGGTGAAGGAGCAATGTCTTGCGTCACTGCGCGCGATACTGCAGGAGCATGGACGAAAGATTGCGGCAGTATGCATTGAACCTCTTGTGCAGGGCGCAGGAGGGATGATCATTCAGCCGGAGGGATTTCTGCGCGCGGTTCGGGAAATGACGCGGGAGCATGAGGTCCTGCTGATTGCCGACGAAGTGGCGGTCGGATTCGGTAGGACCGGACGGATGTTCGCCTGCGAGCATGAAGGCGTGGAGCCTGATCTGATGTGTGCCGCCAAGGGAATCACCGGCGGCTACTTGCCCCTCGCGGCGACCTTTGCGACACAGCAAATCTTCGATGCCTTCCTTGGCGATCCGTCCGAAGGCAAAACCTTCTATCACGGCCATACCTACACCGGCAACGCCCTGGCCTGCGCTGCGGCAATGGCATCGCTCGATCTGTTTGAGAAGCGCGACTTACTCAATCAAGTGCGCCAAAAGAGCCTGGCGCTTTCCCAAATGCTTGACCGTCTTAAAGCGCTGCCTCATGTCGGCGACATCCGCCAGAAGGGATTCATGGTCGGCATCGAGCTTGTCGAGGAGAAAGCGACTCGAAAGCCTTTTGATCCGCGCCTTCGCATCGGCGCGAAAGTCTGTCAGGCGGTTCGCAAGCATGGCGTGATCCTTCGGCCTCTCGGAGATGTGGTTGTGCTGATGCCGCCGCTGGCGATGGAAGTGAGCGATTTGGAGAAGATCATGAACGCTGTCAACAATGAAGTGGCCGCGCTTAAGCACGACTAGAATCCATCGATGCTTTCGCCCATTTCCATTCCCGGCTTGTTCATCACCGCCACCGATACGGAGGTCGGCAAGACGGTCGTGGGCGGCGCGATTGCCGACTGGTTTCGGCGAAGGCGTTTTCGCGTGGGTGTCTGCAAGCCGATGGCCAGTGGCTGTATTCACACGCGCGAAGGATTGGTCAGCGAAGATGCGGAATTCCTCGCGCACCAAGCGGATGCGCCTGGGCCAATCGATTTGATTTGTCCGCAGCGCTTTGCTGAGTCGCTTACTCCTGCGATTGCCGCGGAGCGGGCCGGGCAAAAGATCGATTGGAATGCGATTCACGCTGCGCTCAAGCGCATCGAATCGGAAAGTGATGTGATGATCGTCGAAGGCGTGGGAGGACTCTTTGCGCCGGTCGATGCGAAGCTCACCGTGCTCGACATGATGCGCTGGCTGAAATTGCCCGCGGTGATTGTTGCCCGGCCAGGCTTGGGAACGATCAATCACACGCTGTTGACGGTTTCATCGCTTCGCGCTGCGGGCATCATGGTCGCGGGCGTCGTGATCAATCGCTATCCGCCCGATGGCGCGAGCATCGCGGAGGAAACTAATCCGCGCGCAATCGAGCGATGGGGAAAGGTGCCGGTGTTGGCAATCGTTCCCAATGAACCCTTCAAATCGCCAGTGCTTCCAGCGGGAATTATCGCGGCGATCGATCGGGTGGATTGGGAGACGCTGGCGCAGGCGAATTGAGTGATTAGATTACGCAGCGCGCGGCGGCTGGAAGGTCTTCACGCAATTGCGATCGGCACCCTTCGCGTCGTACAGCGCCTG
Source organism: Tepidisphaeraceae bacterium (assembly GCA_025450555.1). Classification (GTDB taxonomy): domain Bacteria; phylum Planctomycetota; class Phycisphaerae; order Tepidisphaerales; family Tepidisphaeraceae; genus JANWHF01. Next base: position 6,607 of record JANWHF010000196.1, read on the forward strand.
GTCCGCGGCAGAAAGCAAAGCAGGCAGAGTAAGAAGGTTATCTGCCGCCGATCGCTCGGCAATGCCAATGCTCAACGTCGGCTGGCTTTCCAGATGTGTGATTGCGCTGGAAAAATCGACGGACGCAAATGATTGCCGGAGCTTCTGCACCACCTGTTGCGCCTGCGCAAGCGTCGTTTGGGGAAGTGCGACCACAAATTCATCGCCGCCATAGCGAAACGCCAAATCGGTCTTGCGAAGCGTCATTCGCACGCAATCGGCAAAGGCCTTGAGCAGATGGTCGCCCGCGGCGTGTCCGTGCGAATCGTTGATGGGCTTGAAACGGTCGAGATCCACCATGAACAGCGCCAGCGGGCGATTGTGCCGCTCGGCCAGCGCCATCTCGCGCTCCAGCAGTTGCTCGAGCGATCGGCGGTTATAAAGCCCCGTCAGCGCATCGGTCATGCTCTGCTGCTCGGCATGAGCCAGAAGATGCAGGGATGTCAGCGCCGACTGAGCCGTGTTGACATAGGTGTGAGCAAGCTGCCGCCGTTCATCGGTCCACGACTCCCATTGTGGCAGCAACATGTGCAACGCCAACTGAAGCTTATGGCCAATGTTGAATGGAATGCAGTAAGCGGGCTGCGAAACGGCATCTCGAAGACGCGAATCGATCATGCATCGTACGGACGCGCCATCGCAGCGAAACAGGCGGGCCTGATGCTGTCGAAGGCATGGACATGACGCCGCTTCGAGATCCCGACCCACTTCGCTCTGCGCAACCACGTTTTGCGGCAATGAAAACTTGATCTGCGTCGGCACGACCGCGTCAGGCTCGTGCATCAACAGGACGATGCCTGAAAGCGTTAATTCGTTTTGCAGGAACTGGCAAAGCGTCGAATAGATCTGCTCCGGATGGCCGGCGCCCTGAATGGTCTGAGAAAACTCCAACAGCCGATCGACCGTCTGGTTGCGCCGGCGCAGAGCCGCATGAATGTTGTCATTATCGGCCTGCACCTGGCCAAGTCGCTCGACCATTTGTTGAAATGTGGTCTGAAGCGCGGCAATGTCGGAAGTAGGCGAAGGCAGCGTCGTCGAAAGCTGAAGATCCCCGACACTGACTCGCTCCATCCCCGCGCGAAGCATTTGCAGCGCGCGGATGACTCGATTGATGGCCGCGATGATGCAGACCAGGCCGACGATGGTCACGAGAAGCACGCCGCTTGTTAACCGCCAATGGTGGAAGGTGTATGAGCCGAGGCTCAATGAACTTTGTGGCCAAGGAAACACCATCGACACTGCCGCGCAGATGCCGGTGACGACTCCGCAGAGCACGCACAACGACAGGATTTGAAAGCGCAACGAGGTTGCGTTGATCAGCCGCCGCATCCCAAGCCTCTTTCGTTCCGCCCGCAGAACATTATCGGCCAGCCGGTCACGAATGGCTCAATTGGCCCAAATCATCATGCCGCGGCCGCTCGAATCGACAATGAAGTTAATTTGCTTGGAAAATGAGCGGACACTGCATATATTATGGTCATGACCGACGGCCCAACGCCCACTCTTCCGGCACTGGAGCGGACGACCGATCAGGAATTGTCCATCCTGATGGAAATCGGTCAGATTCTCTCCTCCACATTCGAGCTTCGCTCTGCCTTTGGGCAGGTGATGCAAATCATTTCAGATAAACTGAATATGCGCCGCGGCGCGCTAGTGCTGCTCGATGAATCGAACGGCCGGCTGCGCACGGAAGCAGCAATTGGAATGACGCCCGAGGAAATCGAACGCGGCAAGTATGCCGTGGGTGAGGGAATCACGGGCAGCGTCGTGGCGACGGGTCGGCCGCGCGTGATTTCTGACCTTCGGCATGAACCTGACTTCTTGAATCGAACCGGCCGTCTGTCGGCTTACATCCATGAGCCGGTCAGCTTTATTTGCGTTCCCATCAAAATTGAAGGTCGAACTGCCGGCGCGCTGTCCATCGACAAACCCTTCACGACCGAAGAGCAACTCGCAAGCGACGCGAAGTTTCTCGACATCATTGCCGCGATTCTGGCCCAGGCGATTCAGATCAACCGGATGGTCCTTCGCCAAAAGGAAGAGCTGCTCGAGGAAAACGCACAGCTTCGGGCGCAGGTGCGGGATCGGTATCGCTTCGAGAACATCATCGGCGACTCACCAGCGATGCACGATGTCTTTGCCGTCGTCGGGCAGGTCGCCAACAGCCGGGCGACGGTCCTGCTTCTTGGCGAAACCGGAACCGGCAAGGAAATGATCGCCAAGGCGATTCACTACAATTCGCCGCGCAAGGACAAGCCTTTCATTCGCGTGAACTGCGGCGCCATGACCAGCACGCTGCTGGAATCGGAGCTCTTTGGCCACGTGAAGGGTTCATTCACCGGCGCTATTCGCGACAAGATGGGCCGATTCGAAGCGGCTGACGGCGGCACGATTTTTCTCGATGAAATTGGCACCCTCGAGCCGCAGCTTCAGGTGAAGCTGCTTCGCGTTCTTCAGGAGCGCGAATTCGAGCGCGTGGGCGACACGCAAACCATGAAGGTCGACGTGCGGGTCATCGCCGCCACCAACGTCGATCTTCAGGAAGAGGTCGCCAAGGCGAACTTCCGCGAGGACCTGTTCTATCGGCTCAACGTCGTCAGCATCTATCTTCCGCCGCTGCGCAACCGGCGCGAGGACATTCCCCGGCTCATCGACCATTTCCTCGACAAATACAATTCGATGAACAATCGCAAGCTGCGCCGCATCAGCCGCGATATGGTGAACGTGCTGCTGCGCTATCCCTGGCCGGGCAACGTGCGCGAACTTGAAAACGCCATCGAGCGCGCGGTGGTCTTGAGCCGCGATGAGGATTTCACCGAAGATCTGCTTCCGCTTGGCGTGCGCATGTTTGCCGCCCAGCGACGCACGAATCAGTCCTCCGAATCGATCGAGCAGCTCACCACGCGCCTGGCCGACCAGGCGATCGCCGACTACGAAATGCGCGAAGGCGAAATCTATGGTCTGGTGATTAACCAAATCGAACACGCCCTGATCGACAAGGCCCTCGGCCGCTGCGGTGGCGTCAAAACCAAAGCCGCCGACTTCCTGGGCATCAATCGCAACACGCTGAATAAGAAGGTCAAGGATCTGGGGATCGAAACGGCCGATTGATCGGGTACCGTTTGCCAAGCAGTTGTAAGCTCGTCCATCTTCATGTTCGCAACCCCAGCGCTGTGTGGCGAGGGTAACAGATCCGTAGCGATGACCGGCGGGATCGTCGTCACATCCACGGATTCATAAGTATGTGACCTGTCTGCCCTTGGCATCGTAGCTTCAAGAGCGAGCAAGGATCATTTTTCGCAAAACGATACCAAATTGTTGTTTGCGTTTGGCCATCTTGAGGTTATCCTGCTGGCCTATAAAAAAGATCGGGCTCGGGGACTCCATGTCGTTCGTAACTTGGCCAAATCACGCGGCTGCTGCAATTGAGGTGTGAATGGCGCCTAATACTCGCGCCTCAAATGCCTTGCCGCCCGGTGGCGCTGACGAAGAAGCGCAACCGATTTGGCGATTCACCTCATGAATGACAAAGCCTGGGCACCCGGATGGCGAAGCCAAGGGAGGCATCGACCACACGGGCGCTACCCCGCCGCTGACGGATTGTGGGAGAAAGCAAATGATCGACGGGACTCGCAAGACACCGCGCAAGCTCGGGCGCGTCAAAGGCAAACGCCATGATGCTGTAACCAACGCTGCTCGCTCCATGGTGGAACAGTTGGAGGCGCGGGTTCTGTTGTCGGGGGCGGTCAACTTCAACGGCCCCCAATGGCAGCCGCAGGGACCTCAATCAACGTTCGGAAGCACCACCGCGTTGATTCCCGCCGGGGCAACGCCGGACGATACGCTTGACAATCCGGCCGCCGGCGCGGTGCAGGCAATCGCGACGCTGCCCAACACACCCGACCTTTACTTTGTCGGGACGACCAACGGGGGTGTTTGGAGCACACAAACCGGTGGAACGGCCTGGCATCCTCTGGGACAGTTTCAGCGCTCTTTGTCCATCGGAGCGCTGTCGGTCAGCCCATTCGAATCCGCAATTGATCCATCAGACCCGCAACAAAAACGCAGGATCGTCACCAATACCCAGATCACCGCAACGACCCCGGTGACGGCGGGCTTTCAGTCCAACTTGATCCTTTATGCCGGATTTGCCGTCGCGAGCCACGGCGGCAGCGGCTCGTTCCAACTGTTAGCTCATACCGCAGGTGCGCGGCGCGGCGTGATGAAGAGCCTGGACGGCGGAAAGACCTGGATCGAAACCGGCGTGCAGCTGTTTGAAGGCCTGGACGTTCAAAAGATTGTCCCCAGCGCGAGCGACCCGAATACATTTTTGGTGGCCGTCACGTCACCGGCGACAGGCAAGTCGACTCGAGCCGGCGTCTACCTCACCACTAACGGCGGTGCCAGCTACAAGCTGGTACAGAAGGGAGAAGCCACAGACCTGATCTCCGACCCGGGCGACCCGATGCGGGTCTATGCTGCCATCGGCGATGTCGGTGTATTTGTCAGCAAAGACGGGGGCACGAGCTGGGGCAAGATGAACGGTACCGGCGCCGGCTCGTTCGATTCCATTAAGACCAATGGAGTTGATGACGATCGGGACAAGTCGACTGACAATGCCACCGAATCTGTCACCCAAGCTCCAGTCATTAAGCTGGCGATCTCCGCGAGCCAATCGGTGGGCGGCACTGCGGACACGGTTTACGCCGGCCTGGTTAGCGAGAGCAATCGCGCGATGGCGGTCTTCGATTCGATTGACGCTGGACAAAACTGGACGCTGCTGCCGAGCTTCCCGGGCGTCGCAGGCATGGCCGCTAACACCCTGCCGGACATCAATCCTGGCACACAGGGCCTGGTCGACTTTTCGATGGCGGCCGATCCGACTAATCCAACCAACATTTTCATTTCGGGCGACCGAACCACCAGTCTTCCGTTCGAGGGAAGTGTCTGGCGATGCGATTGGTCACAGCCGTCTGCCACGGCATGGGAACTTGTCAGCAGCTCCGGCGCAACCGCGACGCCTGGAAACCAACCCTCGGCCCCGCATGCGGATTCCCGGAGCATGGTCTTTGTCAAGGGTGGAAATCTCCTGCATTCGGATGATGGCGGAGTCTATGAGCTGCTCAACCCATACACTCCAGCCTCGCGCCAATGGATTTCGGAAAACGGCAATCTTCAAATCGGCGAAGTCTATTCGGTCGCGTACGACCCTGCGCGACAGACCTATTTTGCTGGCCTGCAGGACATCGGTGAGGTCGAGCAGCCTACGAGCGGTAGTGTCAATTGGACCAAGCGCAAATCCGGTGACGGTGGGATCGTCCAGATCGACGGAAACCGTCACTACAGCGCCGCCAATAACTTCAACTACTTCGAAGAGCGCACTTATGACGCGGCTGGGAATGTGACTGCCACCAAGCCCGCGCTCAACATTGGGAATTCAACGGCTTCACCCCAGCAGACGCTGTACAACATTGACGGCGCGCCATTCCTGACGCATTACGCGGTCGAGCATGACACCACTACGGCCGGCGGACCCTA
>JANWHF010000197.1 GCA_025450555.1 Tepidisphaeraceae bacterium
CCATGTTGCGTGATCGATTGCTCAAAGGTGGGGCGGCTGAAGTGAAAGATGTCGCCGTCTATGAAACCCGGCCCGCCCAGGCATTACCGGCTGAACTTCTGGAAGCGCTGGATGCAAAGCAGATCAACTGGATGACCTTCACCAGCAGCAGCACGGCACGGAACTTGGCGACGCTGCTTGGCGATGATTACAAATCGCGCCTCGAAGGCGTGAAAATCGCCAGCATCGGTCCGATCACGACGCAGACCATCGAGGAACTTGGACTGACGCCGACCATTACCGCCGAAAACTATTCAATTGATGGATTGGTCAAGGCCATTCTTGAAGCATCAGGGCCACAGCGGAGCGCCACCTAAGCCGGCGGTTTCATCGAGGCCGAGCATCAAATTGGCATTTTGAACCGCCTGCCCGGCTGCGCCTTTCCCAAGATTATCGATCGCTCCCAGTGCAATGACGATTTGCCGGGCCGGATCGGCAAAATAAGAAACGAAAACCAGATTCGAGCCGGTCGCCCATTTACTGTGAGGCGCCTTCTCGACGACGCGCACGAAGGGACGATCCTTATAAAACGATTTCGCCGCTTCGAGGCAGTCCTTCGTCGAAGCGCTTGCACGGGCGTAACAAGTCGAAAGAATCCCGCGCGTCATCGGAATCAAGTGTGGCGTAAAAACAAGCGACGCATCTTTGCCCGATAACTCCTGCAAAGTCTGGGTCATCTCCGGAACGTGAGCATGTTTGAGCAGGCCATAGGCGGCAACGTCTTCATTGACTTCCGCATATCCGAACGTCCCGCCACCGCCCCGGCCCGCGCCGCTCACGCCGCTCTTGGCATCGATGATCAGGTTCGTCGGTTCAACTAACCTATTGGCAACGAGGGGGGCGAGTGCCGCGAGCGTCGCCGCCGGATAACAACCCGGATTGGCGACCCGTTTGGCCTGGCGAATACGTTCTGGCCACACGTCCGCCAGTCCATACGTCCAGCCTTCGACATACCGATGATCGCCGCCAATATCGACAATCCGTGTTTGGTCCGGCACGCGCGCCAGAGCACTTTTCGATTCGCCCGACGGCAGCGAAGCGAAAAGAAGATCTAAAGAGGGAAGCTCCGCGGGATTCCACTTTTCGATGGTCAATTCGCCGGCCGCACCGATGCCGGGGAACCGCTCGACCAGCTTCTGTCCGGCGCTGCCTTCACCGGCCACATAGACCAGATCGAAATTCGGATGGCTGGCACATAGGCGCAAGGCTTCCCCGCCGCCGTATCCGCTTACGCCCACAATGCCCACGCGAAACCGACGAGACTTATCCACTATTCTTCCGGGAATAAAAACTCAACTGAACTCTGTACGACGAATCTCACTTAAGCAATCTAGTGCCCAATCGAGCGGATATATTGAATGCTCTTGGGAATCTGCTGCTCCGAATGGCTCGACTCATCCTCGATGTAATAATGCTTGATCCCGATTTTGATTCCTTCTTCTACAATCGCCTTGACCGGAATCTGGCCCGTCCCCAGTGCAACATCTGAATCCACATTTTCATGCCCCTCGTACTTGGGCACCTTCACGCTCTTGTCCATGTCCTTCAGGTGCATCTGCACGAAACGAGTCGGATACTTCTCCATCAATTTCACCGGATCGGCGCCACCATCGTAGGCCCAGAAAATATCGATTTCGTAATTCACATCCTCCGGCTTGGTTTCCTTCACCATCAGATCGAAAAGAGTGCCGTTGGGGGTCGGGCGAAACTCATAGCCGTGCGGATGATAGGTGAACCGCAGGCCCGCTTCGCGGCACTTGGCGCCCCATTCATTGAACTTGGCGATGGCCTTCTGCGCGTCCTTCAGGGTGAAATCGCCAGTGTGAGGGATCCAGGGCATCGTGATGAATTCGCAGCCCAGCGTCTTGGCGTCGCGGATGCAACCATCGATGTCCTTGTCGAACTGGTCCCACTGAAAATGAGCGCCGCTGGCATGGAGGCCGTGCTTATCCAGCTCCTCTTTGAACTGCTGGGCGCTGAGGTTGTAAAAGCCGGCCGCCTCGACGTCAGTGATCCCCACTTTTTGAATCCATGCCATCGTGCCCGGCACATCTTTGGGAAACTGAGCCCGCAAACTATAGAGCTGTAATCCGACGTTGATCTTTTGAGATTCCTGCCCCTGGCTCACGCTATGGGATAGGGCAGCGCAAAGCAGGAAGCCCAGAATCGCCAGGGCGGGCACGGTTCGTTTCAGCACGGAGTCCTCCTTCATATAGGTTCGCAAAAGTAGTCGAAGTGTAGTCGATCTTACAGCGAATGACGCCTGGCGCAAACGCGCGAGTCTTTAGAACCCCGCCAGACCCCTTGAAATTGGCCCCGCTGAATCCGCGCTTCGAAAAAATTTGCCAAAAGAGAGGCGGATTTGCGTGAGCGGCGCAACCTTCCACCTATGAAGTTGCGCGAACGGCCGATCCATCGGTATAACCTCTACGTCAAAACCGCCGAGGACTGGGAACTCCAGTTCCAGATCGATGCCGACAGCCATAACGAAGCGTTCCGCCTGGCCATGTTTCTCCTGGAGCCACGCCACTACAAAGATCCGATTCGCCTGGAGCAGGAAGTGGCGCCTTTGGTTCATTAGGCACCGGCAGGAGCGCGGGCTGCGGGGTTGGGTTTGACAGCGGGTTATTGCGCCGTCTTCCCCGCCGGACTATCTATCCGCCCGGGGCGCAGGTTGGTTCTTCCCATCGCCAAAAGCATACCCCTGGCCAGGAATTGCCCGCCGATCGGCTGGCGGTTCGGGAATCTCCGCCTCAAGCTTTGCGATCTGCTTCTCCTTCGCCTCGATCTCCTTCTTTCCGTGTGAAATCTCGACGCGCAACCGGCTGTAGAGATTCAGATAGATATTCGAGACGAAGACGAGTGAGAAAAACGAAACGATGTAGCCGCGCCAATCATCGAACAGCAGCCGATAGTGCGTGATCAGCAGACAGGCCAGCACCAGGTAATGGCTGAAACAATATTCGCAGGTAAACAGGTAAAAGAATTTGCGCGTCAAAAACCAGCGGCAAACATTGCTTTTCTCCCGGCAGTATTCCCGCGGCTCGCGGAAGATTTCCTCGAACACCACGGTGCGTGCCACGCAGGCGATGGGAACGGCCAGGATGAAAAGGGCGACAATCTGCTGCCAATCAACGCGCATCGCCCGACTTGCGAGCGAAGCGCGTGCCGAAAAGTCGGCTAAGGCCTTGCCGCGCAGCGGCCTCCATCCCTACCAAGCTAATTTTGTAACTTATTTAAAAATCGCTGCTTACGCCTTAGGCGATTTGCGAAGCGACAACTTCATGCTCTTCAGGTCCGTTGTCAGCTTTTGACGAACCGCCGTCAGAACCGCCGGAATTGCCTTGCGATAGGCGACAATCGCAGCGCGATCGCTTTGAATCGTTTTGCTCAGCGCCTGAACCTGAGTTGTCGAATTGGCAGCGACAGGCCCGACGACAGCAAGCGCCGTTGATGGTGTCTCTTGCCGCGGGTGCGACCTATTACGCTGAACCAGTGCAGTATGGTAAGCGGCGATGTCCGTCTTGAGGGTGTTATTCATCGCCTGCAGTTGCTGCTGCTGACTGAGCTGCGTGTTTTTGATGCTGTCGCGATCCGATTGAACTTGCGCCGCCCAGGCAGCCGGAGTAGTGGGTGTCGGCGGTACGACGGGTGGCGGTTGCACGGGGCCAACGAGCGCCGGAGGCGCGTCTGCGCTGGTGGATTGCGTATTATCGCCTGACGAACCCGAGGAACCCGACGAGCCGGAAGAAGATCCCGTCGAAGATCCGCCGGAGCTCGAGTTGCTTCCACCGCTGGATGTCAGAGGCGGCGGGGCAGTGCTGACCGCAACGATCGAGCTGCTGGCGCCGCTGGAGAAATCCCCCGCGCCGATTCCGGTCGAAGCTGACGCCGAATTACTCGCTGCCGATGCCCCGGCACCCAGCTTGAACACTCCCTGCAGCACGTTGTTCAGAACCTTGGTTCCATCCCAGTTGCCCTTGGAATCGTTGAACACCGAATACCAGGAGCCCTGGAGCGTGTTGTTGGCGATGTAAAGGTTTTGGCCGTAGCCATTGGCCTTGAGCGCGTTATCAACGTCCGTCACCTGATTATTATGGACGTTGAAATTGCTGGAGCTGTTGTCCAGGAAAAGCCCCGTCTGTCCGTAGCCGCCGCTGTGGAATGAGTAGATCTTGTTGTAAGCGATTTCGGTTCCACCGCCGTTCTGGTGAACCGTGTAAATTCCACCGGCCTCGGTCGTCTGAATACCAATCGCTGTGATCGAGTTGTAGAGAATCTTCAATCCCGACGCCTGGTGGACTATTCCCGATCGTCCTGCATTGTAAATCGAATTGTGATCGACCTCGGTGCCGCTTCCCATGACCCGAATGGCAGCGGCATCGACGCCATTGTAATCCACATCATGGATGACGTTGTTAGTGACCCGGCAATTGGATCCCAAAACCATAACGCCGTCGCCAGCGCTGTATTGAACAACGCTGTTCTCGAGGATGTCGCCGGGACCGTTCAAATTGATGCCGGAATTGGTCGGGATGTGCCAGCCATCGACCGTCTTGAGAAACTGCCCGGTGTACTTGGCATTGATATGGTTGAGCACCAAGCCGCGCGAGGCGCTGTTGGAATTGACGGTGGCTGAAAAGATGTTCAGGTTCTGGATGGTGATGTAGCTCTGGTTGCTCACATCGAATGCATAAGCACGATGCTTGGCTTCAATATCGTGACCGGCAGGGCTGTCTCCCTTGGGCGTTTCAAGATAAAGCTTGGCGCTGGGGTCGCGATACCATTCGCCGCCCGCATCCAGAGCCTTGAAAGACCCCGTGATGTAATAATGGTTCCCGGCCGAGGGAAGCTCATACCGGTCGAGTTCCTCATATTGGAAAGTCACTTGACCAGGCGACGAGCTGATGATCGTGCCAGTTTGCGACGTCCAGGCCTGGCCGGGCGAAATATGAATCGTCGCGCCCACCCACGTTCCTGAAGCCTGATTCAGAGCAGGATCATAGATGGTTGCAGTTGTGCTGCCATCGGATGCAGATTTGACCGTTCCCTGCGTCGGATGCGACGGATCCAGGCTCGTATTGGGAAAGCGCGCCTCGTTGATCATCGTCCCATCGACGAAGACCTGGTTGTTGCCTTCGCCCAAATCCCACGACATCGGCGCGCTATAGATCGCGCCCTTGTAATCGGTCCAGTTGGTGATCGGATCGGCGCCGGTGACAGTCACCGGCTCATTGTTGTATGCCTCGAAAACGATCGGCGAGCCGAGCGTTCCCGAATGCTGCGGGGCCACGTCTTCGTGGTAAGTGCCGGCGCGGACCTCCACATGATCGCCCGCCTGAGCAAGGTTGGCGGCATGTTGGATCGTCTTGAAGGGGGCCGACGCTGTGCCGGCGTTGCTGTCGGAGCCGCTGGGGGAGACAAACCAGCTTGTCGAGAGAAGGGTCCGTGACTCGAGCGGTTCAACCGTTCCACGAGCAGTCGTAGCTTGCGAAGGAACCGCAACGTAAGCGCTGAGCGCCGCGCGCACGGCCTGGGAAACCGACGAGAGAATCAGATTGGTGCCGCGGCGGACGCGCTTCGGCATGCTTACCTCGCTGAAAACAAAAGGCCCGCTAGACGAAAACGAGCAGGGTTTTTACGACCAGATACTGCAACTGCCGGCGAAGCATTTCTGCAAGAGAGCTTCCCTCCCAAGCTCCTTACCAGGATTGGAAAACAACCTTTTCCCGGCCCGCCGACAGTTCCACCGCTCATGGAAAGCCCATGAGTGATGCCGCGTATATCGGACGTTCCGACCTCGATCAAGACGAAATCGTCAAGCAAATAAACTTTTTTTCAGCGGCAGCGCAGAATGTCAGTCTGCGAAAGGTTGGCGCGCATCGATTCAGAGCCGGGAGACATGGAGGAACAAAGATGTGATGACTGATTATTGCTGAGCCGGGTACTCGCTCATCGGCGGGCAGGTGCAGACGAGATTGCGATCGCCAAATGGATTGTCGATGCGCCCGACGAATGGCCAGAATTTGTTTTCCCGCACCCAGGCCGCCGGGAAAACGGCCTTTTCGCGGCCATATTTGTGGTTCCACGTGTCGCTCAAAGCCCTGCCTGCCGAGTGTGGCGCATTTTTCAGCACGTTGTCGGCCCGATCCGCTTTGCCTTCTTCGATCTCGCGGATTTCCTGGCGAATGCCGATCATCGCGTCACAGAATCGGTCGAGCTCGGCTTTGGATTCGCTTTCAGTCGGCTCAATCATGAGCGTTCCCGCCACCGGCCAGCTCATCGTTGGTGCATGGAAGCCATAATCCATCAGCCGCTTGGCGATGTCTTCGACCTTGACGCCGGCTGATGCGTCGAATTGCCGGCAATCCAGCACAAACTCGTGCGCTACACGCCCGTTTTCCCCTTTGAAGAGAATCGGATAATGCATCGCCAATCGCGCGGCCATGTAGTTGGCATTGAGAATGGCCACTTCGCTGGCGCGCTTCAGCCCCGGGCCGCCCATCAGCGCAATATAGACCCATGGAATAACCAGAATGGATGGACTCCCATACGGCGCTGCGCTGATCGGTCCAATCGCTTTGTCGCCCGCGCTTTCGGGCCGAATCACCGGATGGCCGGGTAAGAAGGGGGCCAAGTGCTTTGCAACGCCGATCGGTCCCATGCCCGGCCCGCCACCGCCGTGGGGAATGCAGAAGGTCTTGTGCAAATTGAGATGACAGACATCCGCGCCAATGTCGCCGGGCCGACAAAGTCCGACCTGCGCGTTCATGTTGGCGCCGTCCATGTAAACCTGTCCGCCATGCGAATGGACGATCTTGCAGATCTCCTTCACGCCTTGCTCAAAAACGCCATGGGTCGAGGGATAGGTGATCATCAAAGCCGCGAGGTCATTTTTATGCTCCTCGGCTTTGGCTTTGAGGTCGGAAATCTCGATGCTGCCGTTCCCGTCGCACTTGACCGGCACCACCGTCATGCCCGCGAAGACCGCGCTGGCGGGATTGGTGCCATGAGCCGACGTGGGAATCAGGCAGACATTGCGATGCGCTTCCCCGCGCGATTCGTGATAGGCGCGAATGACCAGCAGCCCGGCAAATTCGCCCTGCGAGCCGGCGTTGGGTTGCAGTGACACTGCCGCGAATCCGGTGATCTGCGCCAGCCATTTCTCCAGGTCCTTGAAGAGCTTCCAATATCCCTTGGTCTGGTCCGGCGGCGCAAAGGGATGCAGCCGGCCAAACTCCGGCCAGGTCACCGGAAACATTTCGCTGGTGCCATTGAGCTTCATCGTGCAGGAGCCCAGCGGAATCATCGAATGCGTAAGCGAAAGATCGCGCGTCTCCAGGCTCCGCATATAGCGGAGGATTTCCGTCTCGCTGTGATATCGATTGAAGACCGGATGCGTCAGGTAGTCGCTGGTGCGCGCGACGCCGGCGGGGAATTCAAGTTCTTCCGGCGAGACATCGTAATTGCCCGTCGCGCCGGTTCGGCTGGCCGCGCCGCGGAAGAACCCGAGGATCGCATCGATGTCCTCGGCCGTCACCGTTTCATCCACCGCGATGCCGATCGATCCGTCGTCATAGGCGCGAAGGTTGTAGCCCCCTTTGCGCGCGGCGGCGAGAATCCCGCCGGCGTTCAGCGGTGAAGCGCGATTTAATCGCACGCGCAGCGTGTCGAAATACGGCCCTGCGCCAATCTCATGTCCGATCGCTGCAATTCCCCGCGCGAGTAAAACCGTCGCGCCATGCACGCGCTGCGCAATGCGCCGCAATCCGCGCGGCCCGTGATAGACGCCATACATCCCCGCCATCACCGCCAGCAGAACCTGCGCGGTGCAGATGTTGCTCGTCGCTTTTTCCCGGCGGATATGTTGCTCGCGCGTCTGAATCGCCAGACGAAATGCCGGCTTCCCTTGCGAATCGCGCGAGACGCCGACGATGCGACCCGGCATCTTCCGCGCATGCTCGATCTTGGTGGACATGTAAGCGGCGTGCGGCCCGCCAAATCCCATCGGCACGCCAAAGCGCTGTGACGAGCCCACCGCGATATCCGCATCCATTTCGCCCGGCGGCTTGATCAAAGCCAGCGCGAGCAGATCAGCTGCGACGACCGCCAGTGCGCCATGCTGATGCGCTTGCGCAATCACATTCG
>JANWHF010000198.1 GCA_025450555.1 Tepidisphaeraceae bacterium
ACCTATCGTCGATCGCTCTATACCTTTTGGAAGAGACAGGCTCCGCCGCCCAACATGCTGACGTTCGATGCGCCGCTGCGCGATGTTTCCTGTCCGGTCCGCGAGCGCACCGATACGCCGCTGCAGGCACTGGTGCTGTGGAACGATCCGCAATGGGTGGAAGCGGCGCGGATGCTGGCCCAGCGCGCGATGAAGGAAGCCGGGCCGACGCAGGAAGATCGGCTCAATTTCATTGCCCGCTGGTTGCTTTCCCGGCCTTTGGATGAGCAGGAGAGCGAGATTTTCTTGAGCGCGCAGGCATCGTTTGAAAAGCGATTCGAGGCCGATGAAAAGGCCGCGGATAAATTACTGAATGTTGGCGATACACCCTGTGACAAGAATTTGCCCAAGGGCGAATTGGCGTCGTGGACTTTGGTGGCCAGCCAGATTCTCAGCACCGATGCGGCAATGAATAAGTAGCCGTAGCACAGCCTTCCAGGCTGTGAACAAAGATCACAGGCTGAAGCCTGTGCTACGAAAGAGCAGCATGAAGCAGCATCGCCAATGTACCGATCCGCAGGAGACTCCGGCCTGGCTGAAGCTTCCGCTTTCCGCCGAAGCGAAAGTGGCCTGCGCGCGGCTCGAGACGCGCCGTCATTTTCTGAGCCGTGGCGGAAATGCCCTCGCCTGGGCGGCGGCGGCATCGCTGCTGGGCGAACTTTCTTTTTCTAGAAGCGCACGCGCCAGCCAATCGCAAGCGCCTGTCGCTCGATTTCCCAGTTTTGTTCCGCGGGCCAAGCGCGCGATTTACCTCTTCATGTCCGGCGGACCGCCACAGCAGGATTTGTGGGATTACAAGCCCGGCCTGGAAAAGCTTTTCAACAAGGACCTGCCCGAATCGATTCGTGCCGGCCAGCAATTGACCGGCATGACCGCCGGCCAGACGCGCTTTCCCATCGCGCCGTCCCATTTCAAATTCTCCAAGTGTGGAAGCAACGGCGTCTGGGCCAGCGAGCTGCTTTCTCATACTGCGAAAATAGTAGATGACATCGCGCTGATCAAAACGCTGCACACCGATGCCATCAACCATGAGCCGGCCCAGCTCCTGATGAACACCGGCAACATGGTCACCGGCAAGCCGAGCCTGGGGGCGTGGCTTTCGTACGGCCTTGGCAGCATGAACGACAATCTGCCGACGTATGTCGTCATGACTTCCAAATTTCCGGCCGGCGTGAATCCGCAGCCGATCTCGGCCAAGTTCTGGGGAAGCGGTTTTCTTCCGGCGCAGCATGCCGGCGTGGCCCTGCGTTCCGCGGGCGATCCGGTGCTCTATCTGACCGATCCTCCAGGCGTCGATCGAAAGACGCGCCGGGCGATGCTGGATGGGATCGATCAATTCAATCGACTCACTTACGAATCGATGGGAGATCCGCAAACGCAAACGCGCATTGCCGAGTGCGAAATGGCCTTCTGCATGCAGGCTTCGGTGCCGGACCTGCTCGATTTTTCCGATGAGCCGGAATCGACTTGGGCGCTTTATGGGCCGGACGCGAAGGAGCCGGGGACGTTTACCTACAACTGTCTGCTCGCGCGCCGCATGGCCGAGCGAGGCGTGCGCTTTTCGCAGATTTATCATCGCGGCTGGGACGTTCACAGCGACGTGGTGAAGCTGCTCCCAAAGCTCTGCGAAAATGTGGACCGTGCCTGCTATGCCCTGATCACCGATCTTAAGCAGCGTGGACTCTTGGACGACACCCTCGTGATTTGGGGAGGCGAATTTGGCCGAACCGTTTACAGCCAGGGCGGTTTGACCAAGGACAATTATGGCCGCGATCACCATCCCAAATGCTTCACCACCTGGATGGCCGGCGGCGGCATTAAGCCGGGCATCAGCTACGGCGAAACGGACGATTTCAGCTACAACATTGCCGAGAACGCGGTGCATGTACGCGATTTCAATGCCACCATCCTCCATTGCCTGGGGATCGACAACGAAAAGCTGACCTTCCGCTTCCAGGGGCTCGATCAGAAGCTGACCGGCGTCGTCGCCGCCAATGTCGTTAAGGGTTTGCTCGCCTAAGCTCGGCCTGAAAAAACGCGCGGCTCAGCAATTTCTACTCTTCCCCTTCATGGGCTTCCTTGCATTATCATGCCGCCATGAACACCTTCTCGGCAACCCGCAGGCTCACCCTCGCCCTGGCGCTTTCCGCCTTCGTCATCGGCTGCGATCACGTCAATCAATCCAACTACGACAAGCTCCAGCCGGGCATGACCGAACAATCGGTCGAGCAGATCATGGGCTTCGGCCGCCAAAACACGGAACTCGCCCGCGGTATCCAATTCCCCTCCGACGTCACTGGAATCAACGAAAAATCGGTCCAGTATGGAAGCAATGACAAATTCGTCCTGGTTCTCTACGAAGATGGCAAGCTCAAAGACAAGATGAAACGCGGGTTCTAAGGATCCCTGGGAACGCCGACGTCCTCGTCGGCATGCACGCCGAAGAGCCGACGAGGACGTCGGCGTTCCACAGCAGAAATAAAGACGCGACTCCACGGATCGGTATCCGTGGAGTCGCATTTGTTTTTCACTTTTCACTTCGGTCGCTTTGCGCCTCAGGCAACCACCGATGTCGCCCCGGCTGGAATAAGAATCGCCTTGCCAGTCTTCTTGCTTCGGATCGCGAAGTAGATGGCTCCGTAGATGCCCCAGATGGCAGCGATGCCCAGGGCACAATACGGCTCCTTCCAGCTCATCCCGCTCACGAAGAACGGACCGACCAGATAGAACGCCATGCACAGCAGGTTGGCCAGCAGCCCGAACACCGGGATCACCGTGTGCTTGAAGGTGTTGAACGTCTGGTGCTCGCGGAAGGCGACGATCGCCACCACGCAGGTCAGCATGTACAGCAGGAACGTTCCGAAGTTGCTGACCAGCGTAATCATCAACAGGCTCTGGGGAATCTTTGAAGCCGTCTCGAAGCTCAGCTTGTGCGTGCCGATCGAGTACCAGAAGTTATGCGGCAGCCCGGAGATCGTGCTGGCATAGGCCTTGGGATCGCTGGCGGCCGGGCCGCACAGATAGGTCGCGACGGTCACGCAGCCGATGACGGCCGAGATGATCGCCAGCGTCCAGATGGCCACGTGAGGCGTCAGCTTCCGGCCATGAAGAATTCCAAAGTGATTCGGCACTTCCTCATCGCGTCCCATGGCGTAGGTCACGCGTGCGCCGGTGCTCAGGCACGAGAGCGTGGTGCCGATCAGCGCCAGGAACACCGTCAGGGCCTGGATGATCATGAACCACCAGCCGGCCTTGGCGCTGCCAAAGGCCCAGGCGCCGACCATCTGCATCATGTCGCCCAGCGGAGCCGAGCTGCTGCTGGCGTTGGCGGTTGCGCCATAGCCGCTGTGCATGAAGTAGTTGGCCGCGAAGTATTCCAGCAGGTAGCAGAAGCCGCCTTGAATCACCAGTGACAGCAGCACGGCTCGTGGAATGTCGCGCTTGGGGTTCTTGGCTTCTTCACCCATCGCGGTGACCGATTCAAATCCGACGAGAATCAGAATGGCCACGCAAGCCTGGATCACCACGTAGCTGAACTTGTGCGGAGCGATGACCGAGCCGGCCGATTCGTGATAGTTGTAGGTTTCGATGCCCTTGTCATCTTTCGTGATGCCGCCCTTATACGAAAGCGTGAACTTATCGTTGGTCATGACGGGGTTCCCGTCTTTGTCCACTTTGGGCGAGCCCTTGTCGTCGTTGGCCTGAACCATCTGTGTCAGGTTACCCGCCGAATCCAGCACCCAGGCGTTTGCGCCTTCCTGATGGCTCATGCGATGTCCGATGGCCATCACTGAGAAAACGATCAGCGCCGAAATCTGCACGACGTTGATCGCGGCATTGACGCCCGTCGTTCCACCCACGCCGCGGAAGGCGATGTAAGCCACGCCCAGCGAAAAGATGATACAGAACATCCACATAAACAGCGGGCTTGGATAACCGGCACTGAAGGTCGAGGGGAAGAATTGCCCCATGATGTAGCCGACCAGCAGCGCCGTCACGCCCACCATCACGCCGGGATACACCCAGTAATAAAGATGGCTCGCCCACCCGACCATGAACTTGGCGATGCGCGCCCATTTATACGCTTGCCGCTTGGAGAGGAACGCCTGCTCGGCAAAGAAGTAACTGGAGCCGGCGCCCGGATAGAGCTTGGACAGCTCCGCATACGCGACGGCGGTGGCGAGGCACAGCAGCAGCGCGGCCAGGATGCCGAACCACATGGACATGCCCGCTCCCGGCGCACCGGTGAGCACCTGGGGGCCGAAGGTCAGCCAAAGAAATGCCCCGGGCGCGATCAGCGCCATGGCATTGCTGGTTAGCCCGGTAAGGCCCAGCGTGGGTCGAGTGGTGGGTGGGGTTGATTCCGGCACAGATTTCTCCTTTCGAGCCTGGAAGAGTCGCGAGATTCGAATCAGCCCGGGAAAAGCGCGCGGAATCCAACTATATTGTCCCCAATGCATTAAGCCGCATTGAAGTCAGCCGACCTTCAATTCCATCCGTGCGTTTACCGGGTCCTTGTTTCCTGCCTCAGACGATCTGCCACAGCCGATTAATTTCAGAGACTACGGTGATTCGAGTTGACCAGATCAAAAGGTGTGCCAGGATCAAAATGAACCTGTCGAATCGCGATGCAACCGCTTTCTGGACCTTGGAAACCTGTTTTGGGCCTCCCAGATCGCTCTCGGAGGCCCCTTTGATTGCATATCGGAAATCTGCTTAGAAAGCGCGCAAGACGGGTGAACTCCACATCCGCCGCCGCGCGGCTGCGCAGCGGTCACGCATCGGCCCCTCTCATTTTGAACCGCGCGTAGGCGGTTCGGGGCATAATGAAGCCCAAAATGGTTGTTGCACGGATTTTGCTTTGTGCTTCGGCTGCTCGTCGGCGGACGAGGCGCAAATACAGTTATTTCGCAGGGTATTGGCGGAAACGAGATGCAGATCACCTATGCCGGACGAAGCTCCCCCGGGCGCGTTCGGACCAACAACGAGGATTGCCTGGAATTCTGGCAACCCGAAACGCCCGAAGGCTGGCGCACGCGCGGAGCCGTCGTGGTTTTAGCCGACGGTGTCGGCGGGCATGGGTACGGCGAAGTCGCCAGCCAGCTCGCGTGTTCGCATGCGCGCGAAGCCTTCCTTGCCGCAAAAAGTGGCTGCACGCCCGGGCAGCTCCTCTGGCAGATGTTCAATGCCGCCAACCTCGCGGTCTATGACCAGGGCATGAAGCAGCGCATCGAAGGGCGCATGCTCACGACCCTCACGATC
>JANWHF010000199.1 GCA_025450555.1 Tepidisphaeraceae bacterium
AAATAAATTGCGCCATTGAGCGCAACCAAATCGCTTGGCGAGCTGGAATCTGTTCCACTCGCGATGTCGGCAATCAAAGAGGTGCCCGCGGCGGTGCCGTCGCATGCCCAAAGCTCGGAGCCGTGGACGGTGTCGTTGCCTTGGAAATAGAGCCGGCCATTGTAGACGGTCCAGTTGTTGGCGTTTGGCGTGACGGTCGAGAGTTGTACCGTTCCAGCCGCGGTTCCATCGGAGATGTAAAGGCCGCCGGTCGTCGTGGTGAAAAATACGTCGTTACCCAGCGCTGCGAAGGGCTGGGCGCCAGATCCTGTGCTCCCTGGCACAAGGTCGCTGACCATCACGGTGCCATCGGAGGTACCATCGCTCTCCCACAACTCCTGCCCATGGACGCCGTCGTTGGCGGTAAAGAACAACTCGTTTTCCGCCACGACGAAGTTGGATGGATTAGATGAATCCGTAACCTTGTTGATGTTATCTACCAGCGAAACCGCGGAGAGCAGCCGCCGCGGCTCCAGCGACTCGGCAAGTGCGCGCACTGCTGCCGTACGCGCCGGCTTCCGACGGCTTTGCCAACGATTGGGTGACGGGCGGCGGCTCGAAATTCCAGAAATCGCGCGCGGACCCTTTTCTCCGTCGATCACGGCTGTCTCCTCTTGCTTGGCAAATTGCAGGCGCCACGGAGGGAATAAGCGATCGCCCCCCAATGAAGCGTAAAACAGGTAGCCCAGCGGGCGAGTTTATAACCGATAGGAGCCGCGATTTCCATGCGGAAGTGATGCCAGCCGAGCCTTCAACCCGCTTGCGTAAGTACCCCAAGGCATAAACTTGAAAAACAACGCATATCCGTCACTTGCATAGCCGCGGCCCTTCTGTTGGCCCCAACTCAAAAATATGCCACGAGTGCCAAAATTGAGAAAAGAAGGCCGGGGATGTTGAGTGAAGAGGTTCAGGGCGACGAACCACGGCACATCGCGGAAAGGAAATCGGCCGTAGAAAAAAATCGAGAAAATCGCTGTGGCAATCGCGGTGAGCCAGAGGGAGAAGAAGCCACTGAAGGGAAAGCCTTTTGCAATGATGTCGCCTGCGAGGTAGATGGCGATGCACGCGGCGCCCGGCGCGCAGAGCAGGAGCGCTACCCATGGCGAATAATGTCGCTCGGTGCACCAGTTCTGTCCGCGAGTCGATCGGCCCTTGTATTCAAGATGTTGGGGCGACTCGTTCATTCCCAGGATGCCAGGGCGGTATCCCATAGCCAGGCAAGATATTACCGCGACTCTTGTAACCGTCCCTTTCCCAGCTATAATTTGTCCCCCCGCAAACGGTGCAAACGATTGCAGGGACGATGAATTGCGGCGCGCGGCGCTGGATCGATGGACTTGAGGTTGATTTTTTTAATTCGAGAGCAAAGTCATGGCACATAAGAAGGGTCAAGGCAGCACCAAGAACGGCCGCGACAGCAATCCGCAGTATCGCGGCATCAAGGCCTATGGCGGGCAGTTTGTGCAGGCCGGGTCGATTATCGTTCGCCAGTGCGGCACCAAGTTTCACCCGGGCTTTAACGTGGGCGTCGGCACCGATTACACGCTCTTTGCGCTCAAGGATGGAACGGTCGAGTTCCAGGGTCGAAAGATCCATGTGCGCGCCGAGCAGGTCGCCGCGACCGCTTAAGTTAGATTTTCTGGCATTCAGCGCAATGAGGCACGAAGGGTTCTTCGTGCCTCGCGCCTTTTAGCAAAGCATCATCATGTTCATCGACGAAGCCAAAATTCATATCAAAGCAGGCGACGGCGGCATGGGATGCGTTTCGTTCCGGCGGGAAAAGTACATCCCCAAAGGCGGGCCGGACGGCGGCGATGGTGGGAACGGCGGCAGCGTCATTCTGGTGGCCGATCCTTCCAAGGACACGCTGCTGGATTTTGCCGGCAAGCATCACTGGAAAGCGGATCGCGGCCAGCAGGGCATGGGCAAGAAAATGGCCGGCCTGAGCGGAGAGGATCTGGTCATTTTGGTGCCGCCGGGCACGCTGGTTTATGACGCGGATCATTCGATTTTGCTGGCCGATCTGGACGTGCCGGGCAAGCGCGTGCGGGTTGCACGAGGCGGCAAGGGGGGCTTGGGGAATTGGCATTTTCGGTCATCCACGAATCAGACGCCGAGGTATGCGGAGCCGGGGACAGAAGGGGAGGAGCGCAATCTTCGGCTCGAATTGAAGCTGATCGCGGATGTCGGTCTGGTTGGGATGCCCAACGCGGGCAAGAGCACATTGCTTCGCGCGATTTCCGCGGCGAGGCCGAAGGTGGCCGACTATCCGTTCACGACGCTCGACCCGCATCTGGGCATCGTCGAGCTATCGGTCGATCGAAGAATCGTGGTGGCGGATATCCCGGGGCTGATCGAAGGCGCGCAGCACGGCGCGGGGCTGGGGCATCATTTTCTCAAGCACATCGAGCGTACGAAGATCATTGTGCACCTGCTGGATCTGTATCCTGTCGATGGCTCCGATCCGGCCAATAACTACCGCATCATTCGAAAAGAGCTGGAAGCTTTCAGCCCGATTTTGGCCAACAAGCGGGAGATCATCGCCGCCAATAAATTGGACCTGGCGATCGACGATGAGGCGATGGAACATCTGCGCAGCGAACTTGCGGGGAAAGAAATCTTCGCGATTTCCGGAGCGAGTCATCAGGGGTTGCAGCCGCTGCTGGAGCGGATCTGGCAGATCGTGCAGGATGAGCGTGCGGCACAGGCATCGAGTGCGGAAAGCGCTTCGAGTGCGGAAAGCGCCGTTGCCGCACCGGAGCAGACGGATGTGGATTCGACGCCATGAGTCGAACGCTTCCAGCATCGCTTGGGATCGGATTAAAAGAGTGGGCGACGGTCTGCGCCGCTCTGAGCAGCGGCCGGCAGATGATCCTGCTGCGGAAGGGCGGCATCTACGAAGCGGCGGGGGAATTTGAACTTGAACATCCCTCCTTTGTCTTCTTTCCAACTTATCTACATCAGAATTTGAAGATGCTGAAGCCGGAGGCGCACGCGGGTTTTGAGGCGCGCTCCGCGGAGCCGGCGCAGGTGAAATTGTCGTCGGCGGGGTTGGTGACCGACATCTTTCAGCTTCGCTCGCGATCGCAGATGGAAGCGATCGATGGCGAGCATATCTGGACGCCGCCGCTGATTGATATGCGATTCAATTATCGACCGGAGAATCCGCTGTATTTGCTGCTGGTGCGAGCCTATCGATTGTCGGCGGAACTGACGGTCGAAAACACGCCGGCTTATGCGGGGTGCAAAAGCTGGGTGCCGCTGGATGGAGCGATCGAGGCGGGGAAGTTCATGCCAGTGCTGGACAAGAACGCGTATTCCGCGCGCCGCGAGAATGTCTTGAGCGCTATCGAATAAGCATGACCTGAGCACGGCGGTCCAAGAAAAAGGGAATACGTAGACAGGTACAGTTTCCTGAAATTGGTGTGAGTCAAGTCATTATCCGGTTCCGTTGAAAAAGACGTAATTCTCCGCAAGATATATATAAGGGTGTAACGCAATTCTTCCGCGAACATACAAGGTCGCAATGCTTTCCCTGTGACGCGATCGAACGGGCGATGATATGAACAATCCATTTCCATGTGTGCGAGCGCTTCTGCTTCTCACGCTCTTATTTGATACGCGTTCTGCCAGAGCTGGTGGCACGACGCAGCCGGTGCCTCCGACCATTCTGCAGTCGTTCCCGCTGAATCCCGCCGGCGATGACTGGCGAGACTCTCCCCCGGTCCTTTCCGCGAATGGATTATCGCTCTGCACGCATGTCGTTTCCCTGGATGGGAAGGTCGACCGAACAACGATTTTCGACGTTCGCTCGGGCAAAACCCTTCGCGAGTTTAATGATCCGGCCACCGAAGCATTTCATTGCCTCTCCCCCGACGGGAAACGAGCCGCCGTCATCCGGCCCAACCAGCCTCCGTCATCCTATTTTGTGCGGGTCATCGAACTGGATCGCAACCGCGTCACGTTCGAGCACGAGGCCGGCGGCGGCTATTGCCTGTTTACACCGGACGGCAAGCGCTTGCTGTTCGACGAAGCCCGTCCGAAGCCCGCTCCTGGGTACCCGACGATGCACTTGGCCGTTGCTGACCTGGAGACCGGCAGAGTCGTAGCGCACCTCGCGCTCGGACAGTGGGACGCGCCTGCCGACTTGATCTCATCGGATGGCCGGATGTTCGTCACAGTGGATCGCAATGACGCTCACCTGAAGGTGTGGGATATCTCCACGTCGCGTACGTTCAGTACGCCGGAGCTTCGCGCCGGCGATACGCAACGCTCGCTATGTTTCATCAATGGCGACAAGTCGCTTCGAGGCATTGACGACCTGGGTGTGATTCGAACGTGGGACGTAAATACGGGCAAACTGATCTCGCGTGTTGAACCTTCCGAGCGCCCGATGTTCGCCGGCACGCTGAGCGCCGATGGCAAATTCGTGATTCGAGGTGGATACGGTGGAGTCGTGTTCGAGGACGCGGAAACGGCCCGCGACTTGCGCGTCTGGCGTTTCGGTTCCGAATTCAAAGCGGTCGCATATCCTCAAACTTTTCGCGGCGACACCATGATTGCCGGGGTAGGGGGGCAGGCCATTAGCAGACTGGTTCTGCTGAAGATTCCTCCTTGGAATGAGCTGCATCTGCCGGAATCCGCCGATGAACGGGAGCGGCGATTGGCCGCGGATCGGGCGCGAGATATGCCGGCAACGGCGCCGGCCGCAGCGCCGCCCGCTCATTCTGATGCCGACCTGCGCTCGGCGGCTTGGTGGCTCGATCGCGCGGAAGCCGAATGCCCCCTCATTCCTGATTTGTGGCAACAACGTGCGTTCGAGGCTCAGATCATGATCGCCCGCGCGGCGATCGGCGACACGTCTGGTGAACGCCGGATGGAGAAGGTTCTGGAGGGAAGATTTCCGAACATTCCACCGAACCGATCGCCCGTTGTGGCGGCACGAGCTGAAGCAGACGTCTATGAACTGCGCCGGCTCGTTTCTTCCGGCAAGATTGACGAGGCCATCAAGGCGGCTGGCGGGGACCAGTCGAAACTCGCCTGCGTCGCCACGGGTGTAGCGCGCAAAGGAGACGTCGATCGTGCGGTTGCGCTGTTTCATCGGGTGGGAGGCGAACGGCGCGGGCGCGCCGAGGGTACCGCGGCGTGGCTGCTGTTAGTCGATGGCCATGCAGCGGACGCCGAGCGGCTCGCATCGCACATCGATGATGAGAAGTTTCGGCGAACTGCCTACACGCGCATTGCAGAGTATTGGGCGCAACAGGGCGACTTGAACAAAGCACTAGTTGACTTCGCAAATGTCCCACCCGGTCGGCTCGATAGCTCACATATGCGAGCGGTATCGCGAATCATCGCAGCCCTGGCCAAGCGAAAAGGCGACGATGACGCCCGGCGTTTTATTGAACTGCTCCCCGAGAAGGAGCGAAACGATGCGTGGGGAAGGCTTGCCGAGGGACAGCTCGATCGCGACGACGTTGATGCGGCGCGTCATACTTTCGCGAACATCAGCGGAAACGCCGCCTATTGGTTGAGGGAACCGTTGGTACAGGCACAGGTGCGGGTTGGCGAAACCCAGCAAGCCATTGACACCGCGGCGGCCGACCGATTTGACGGGAACCTCGCATACCGGGTGATCAGCGCCGCGATCGAATGCGGCAAGCTGGATGTTGCGGCGGAGATGTTGAA
Organism: Tepidisphaeraceae bacterium; assembly: GCA_025450555.1. GTDB lineage: Bacteria > Planctomycetota > Phycisphaerae > Tepidisphaerales > Tepidisphaeraceae > JANWHF01. Next base: position 5,725 of record JANWHF010000199.1, read on the forward strand.
ACGCCTGCCCAACCTCGACGGGAACGAAGAATTCTCCAGGACGCAGAAGAATATCCTCACAAAACATGTTGTGGTCGCATTCGCCAATGCGGACAGGCTTGCCGACGCGAAGAACCTGTTGGCAACGGTAAAGGAAGGGCAAGCGCCCGAAGGTCAACGTGACGCTGACCTGTACGCGTCGTGGTCGATCGCCGCCGCCGACCGACGCGCGGGAAATCGTGCGGCCTATGAAGTGGTTCGCAGACCCCTGGTTGATGCGCTGCAGCATGCCGAGGGCGCGCCGTCGCGAGAGCAAGCGCTTGCGATGTTGCTGGCCTTTGATGTCAGGACGGATAACTTTCAGGCGGCCGAAGGGGACCTTGCTCAATGCGATCAGCAAATGTTGAGGGCGGCCGATCAAATCTTTTTTGGCGAACTTCATCAAGACAGGCCTACAGACTCTCAAGCGGCTCGATTGCAACGGACGCAGGCCGTTCTCCGGCTGATTTGCCAGACGTTGGATCGCGGGGTCATCGAATTGGCCATGGGGCCTGTCGTTAAGGCCCATGCGGAGCAGAAAAAGTACTCCGAATGGCTGGAGTTCGCCCAGAAGCTGCCTTCACCCCGCGCCCGAATCGCGGCATACCTTGGCATGGCACAGTTGCTTGCACCAACCGATCCGCCCGAGCCGAACGAGTGAGATCCCCAACGCAACGCAATAGTAGCCGTGTCTAATATATGTAACCATTTTGAAAAGAGTGCGATGCTGCTATTCTTGTCGGCATGACCTCCATCGCCTCGATGCCGGCTCAATCGGTGGACACGCTCCCGGGGCCTAAGGCCCGTTTCCCTGGGCACCTGGCCATCGCATTTCGCTCGGACATCCTCGGCTTCCTCACCCGCATGGCCCGCACGCATGGCGACGTGGTGCTATTTCACGCTGGCGGGTTTCGGATGCTCATGATGAGCCACCCCGATGCCGTGCGGGATACGCTGGTGACGCGCGATGACTCGTTCATCAAAGGCCCGGCCCTTCAGCGCGCCAAGGAGACGCTGGGCGAAGGATTGCTCACCAGCGAAGGCGAGCTTCATCGTCGCCAGCGAAGATTGGCGCAGCCTTCATTTCATCCGCAGCGCGTGGCCAGTTATGGATCGGTCATGGCGGGCATCGCGCGCGATGCGACCGATCACTGGGCCGACGGCCAGCGCCTGGACCTGCATCATGAGATGATGGCCATCACGCTGCGCATCGTCGCCAAGACGCTTTTTGATGCGGATGTCGAAGATGATGTGAAAGCGATTGGTCGCGATGTGGACATTAGCGTGCGGATGTTTACGCGAGTGATGGCCCCATGGGGGCCGTTGTTGAACAGGCTGCCGCTGC
>JANWHF010000200.1 GCA_025450555.1 Tepidisphaeraceae bacterium
TGCGAGCCGAGCGGGCTGTGCAGGAGGAGCTTGGACCCTGGAACCGATTGCATAATCTGTCGCCAGGCGCGCAACGTTGGCTCAGTGACTTTACAGAAACGGTTGAGGCAGCCGAAGGTCACAAAACCATTGGATAAAGCCGGCAGGCAATTCACTTCCGGCGCTTCATCCGGCGGGCTGTAGCACCAGAAGGTTTCCAGCCGATATGGCGTTTCGCCATTAGGATTCGTAGCTTGTCCGGGGGGATCGATAAGCGCATCGGACAGGTAAAAGTCCATCGCACTCAAGCCGGTGGGACCGCAATAGGCGAGGTAGCTGACTTGCAGGGGCGCGGGCCGATGTGCAAATGCCAGCAGGATCTTTGCGTCGGTGTGTTTCGCAAGATCGACCAGCACATCGATGCGATCATCGCAAATTTGGCTCACAAGCTGCTCTCTCGAAAGCGTGGCGACGTTGCGCCAGGCGTCTGCTTTGGCCGCGATTCGCTGGCTCACCTGATCCTGTTTTTGCGAATCGCTGTAACAGAAGATCTCGAAGCGCTGACGATCGTGATTCTCCAGCAACGGCAGGAAAAATCGGCTGATTGGGTGATCGTGAAAATCGGGAGAGACATAGCCAATCCGTAGCCGACGATCGGCGCGAAGATCGGCAGGTTGACGTACGATGGGTTGAATGCCGTGGGCATATCGCCGGTTCCATTTCGCATCTTCCTCGGCAAGTCGTTGAGCGTCGATGCCGGGGTGATGCAGCATTGTAAACAGGCGATTGCTGGCAAATTGCGGCAGGGGGTTGATCGACTCAGCGCGCTCGAAAGATTCGATGGCTCCATCCAAATCGCCAATTTCGCGCAAGGCATTACCGAGATTGTTGTGGGCTTCGGCAAGATTTGGATTGAGTGAAACCACGCGGCTCAGAGCTTCGATCGCTTCATCCAGATTCCCGTGCTTTTGGAGCAGATTCGCGAGGTTGTTGAGCGCCGGGGCACAATCCGGCTGCAGCGAGATCGCTTGGCGGTATTCAGCGATGGCCGCGTCAATCTGGCCTGTTGCGGCGAGCGCCAGTCCATAATCGACATGACATCCAGAATCATTTGGCTTTCCCAACAGAGCCCGCCGAATCAGCTCCAGCGCTTTTTGATGCTGCCCCGCCTGAAAGAAAACCAGGCCGAGCATGTGCATGGCATTCACATGTTCCGGATTGAAGCCGAGAATCTCCTGATACCCACGCGCAGCCTCGTTCAACCGGCCGGCACGATGTCGGGCCACGGCCAACTCGAACTTGCTCTGGATGTCGTTAGGCTCCGACATGCACCCGATCTTAGCGAAAATCGATTAAAAACTGGACGTTAAGGCAACCTGGATCATCTTGGCGCATGCAGGATGCGGGCGAGATCCCATAGTGACTCGAGCAGATGCAGTGGCGGAGGTCCGTTTGCACCGCAAAGATCAAGACGCAACTCGTTTTCCAATGACGCAAATCAGCTCTAACGAGCAGCCATGGCCGCTGCTTCCGTTTATTTTTCTGCTGTTTGTCGGCAGCGGATGCGCGGCGCTGATTTACGAGATCGTCTGGCTGCAGATGCTGCAACTGGTCATCGGCTCATCAGCGGTCTCGATCGGTGTGCTGTTGGGCACCTTCATGGGCGGAATGGGACTTGGCAGCCTGTTGCTGCCGAGGCTTGTGTCGCCGAAGCGTCATCCGCTTCGCGTTTATGCCGTCTTGGAAATTGGCACGGGGCTCCTGGCGCTGGCAGTTCTATTCGGAATGCCGTGGGTGAGCCACGTTTACGTTTCGTACGTGGGCCACGGATTGCCGGGCTTTCTTTTGCGCGGGCTAGTCTGCGCGATTTGTCTGCTGCCTCCAACGCTGTTGATGGGAGCCACGCTTCCGGCAATTTCGCGATGGGTGAAAACAACCCCTCAGGGCGTGGCCTGGATGGGATTTTTTTACGTGGGGAATATTGCCGGCGCGGTAATGGGATGCCTGCTGGCGGGATTTTATCTGCTGCGCGTTCACGACATGACGATCGCCACGTATGTCGGAGTGATGATCAATTTGATCATTGGCGGCGCAGCTTTGGTCATGTCGAAGATCGCGCCCGGCGGAGCAACCGAGGTTGAGACCGGGTTGCCAGACCCGAGTGCGGCGGGGAGGGCATCGGTTTACCTGGTGATCGGTCTTTCCGGATTCACGGCACTGGGCGCTGAGGTGGTCTGGACTCGCCTGCTATCGCTGATGCTTGGCGGCAGCGTCTACACATTCTCAGTGATCCTCGGCGTCTTTCTGCTCGGGCTTGGAATCGGCAGCGGTGTCGGCTCGTCACTTTCGCGAACGTCGCGCCGTCCCGTTGTGCTGCTGGGAATTTGTCAGCTACTGCTGGCCGGCGCGATCGCGCTGACGGCACATCTGTTGACGCGCTCCATCCCGTATTGGCCGATCGATCCCTCGCTGGCCACGAGCCCGTGGTACACGTTTCAGCTTGATCTGCTGCGATCGTTCTGGGCAGTATTCCCGGCGACATTTCTTTGGGGTGCGAGTTTCCCGCTGGCGCTTGCCGCCGTTGCACGCCCCGGACAAGACCCAAGCCGCCTCGTGTCCGGCGTTTATGCCGCCAACACATTTGGCGCAATCCTTGGCGCATTGACGTTCAGCCTGATTTTCATCGCATGGAAGGGCACGCAGGGGGCGGATCAGGTGCTGATCGGCGTCGCCGCAGTGTCGGGTCTGATCGCTCTGGCGCCGCGGACGGAGCTGTGGCAAGCGTCAAGCTTCAAGAGGCCTGGCGTTCTCGCGGTTCGTTGCGGAGCTTTCATCGTTCTTGTTGCCTGCTCTTTCGCCGCCGCAAAGCTTATTAGTGGCGTCGCAAAAGTCCCCGCCGGCATGGTTGCTCACGGGCGATACCTCGCGACGACCACCGGCACCCGCGAAATCCTCTATGTCGGGGAGGGCATTAATGCATCGGTCGCCGTCACCAAAGATGGTGGATATCGCTATTTTCACGTGGCCGGCAAAGTTGAAGCGTCGAGCGATCCTCAAGACATGCGACTGCAGCGGATGCTTGGTCACCTGCCTGCCATGCTTCATCCCAATCCACGACAGATTCTGGTCGTCGGATGTGGCGCGGGAGTCACGGCCGGTTCATTCCTGACCTATCCCAGCACTCAGCGCGTGACCATCTGCGAAATCGAACCGCTCATTCCCAGGGTGGTTTCCACCTATTTCAAGGATGAGAACTACAACGTCGTTAACGACCCGCGCACAACGGTGGTCTTCGATGACGCGCGCCATTACGTTCTCACCAGCGATCAGCAATATGACATTATCACCTCTGATCCGATCAACCCCTGGGTAAAAGGCGCGGCGACCCTCTACACGCGCGAGTACTTTGAGATGTGCAAGCAGCATCTAGCGCCCGCCGGAATGGTGACGCAATGGGTGCCGCTTTATGAAAGCACGCCTGAAGCGGTCAAGAGCGAAATCGCGACGTTCTTTGAAGCATTTCCCAATGCCCAGATCTGGAGCAATGACGACCAGGGTAAGGGGTACGATATCGTTCTGCTGGGAAGCAACGAGCCGATGAAGATCGACGTTGATGCGCTGCAATCGCGCCTCGAGAAAATTGATTTCATGTATGTGAAAAAATCGCTGCGCGATGTCGGCTTCAATTCAATAACTGACCTTCTGGCAACCTATGGGGGGCGGGCTTCGGACCTTTCGCCTTGGCTGGCCGGCGCGCAGGTCAATCGCGATCGGAACTTACGATTGCAATACCTGGCCGGAATGGGAATGAATTCCTACAACGAAGTCTACATCTACGATCAGATCAGCGATTACCGCAAGTTTCCCGATGAACTTTTCAGGGGATCGCCCCAAACGATCGCGATTCTGCAGGCAGAGATGAAACCAGTAAAGCCGCCGCCCAAATCATCAACCCACCATTAATGTTGCTCAGGATCACAAAGCGCTCGTAAACTGGCGGCATGGAATCTCGCCTCACGCGGATGTCATTCTTCGCGGCCGCGCTCATATTGACGATTCTCATCCAACAATCCGGAGCGGAGGAGGTTCTTGCGCCCAACTGGGAATCGGCTTCGCCGCAATCCCAGGGAATGGATTCGGCAAAGCTGGCTGCATTTCAGCGAGAGATGATTGCTCATGGCACCACGAGTCTGCTCGTACTCCGCCATGGCAAAGTCGTCTGCGAATGGTACGCGCCGCACTACAGCCGCACGACGCCTCATGGAACCGCATCGCTGGCCAAGGCGCTGGTCGGCGGCATGTCATTGATGGTTGCCATCGATGAAGGGGGCATCTCTGCTGATGATTTGGCATCGCGCTACATACCTGCCTGGAAGGGGGATCCACTGCGTAGTCTCATCACGATTCGCGAATTGGCGACGCATACATCGGGCATTGAGGATGCCGAGCAGGATGATATTCCTCATGCGAAGCTGACGGGTTGGAAGGGCAATTTCTGGAAACGCGAACCGGACCCTTTTTCGATTTCAATTCACCAGGCACCCGTCATTTTCAAACCGGGGACGGCCAATGCCTACAGCAATCCAGGTATGGCTGCGCTAGCGTACGCAATCACATCGAGCCTTCGCGGTGCGCCGCAAACCGACCTGCGCGAATTGCTGCGGCAGCGCGTGATGGAGCCGATCGGCATCCCCGACAAGGAATGGTCCATCGGATACGGCAAGCCTTCGGAAGTGGATGGATTGAAGTTGTATGCGACGTGGGGTGGAGCCGCCTATTCTCCGCGCGCAGCCGCAGCAGTGGGCCGATTGCTGATGCACAAGGGAGACTGGAATGGGCGACAGATCATCAAAGCAAAGACAGTCAAAAGATCTCTGACTTATGCAGGAATGCCTGTTCCCAAGCGCACGCCGGGAGAGCCGGCGCCGGGATCGGGATTGGCTTGGTACACCAACTTCGATCACATTTGGCGCAATGTGCCAACGGATGCTTTTGCCGGTGCCGGTGCTCAGCATCAGACCCTGCTCGTCGTGCCCAGCCTCGATCTGATCGTGGTGCGATTTGGAAATGCATTGGCTCCGGAGAGCAAGGATCTGGATTACTGGGGCATCGAACAGAAATACATTTTCGATCCACTGATGGCTGCCGTTGCGGACACGCCGCGCGCCGAAGCGCCCTATCCGCAGAGCGCCGTCATCGCAAAAATGACCTGGGCTCCGGCAAACACGATCATTCATCGCGCGCTCGGCAGCGACAACTGGCCAATCACCTGGGGCGATGACGATTTTCTCTACACTGCCTGGGGCGATGGCAATGGCTTTGAGCCGCAGCTTATAGAAAAGCTGAGCATGGGGCTGTCGCGCATTTCGGGGTCGGCCAATGCATTTCAAGGGTTCAACCTGCGCTCCAATATCGAACAAAAGGGCGATGGGCGCAAAGGGAAGAAAGCGAGCGGGATGCTGATGGTCAATGGCGTTTTGTATTTGACGGTGCGCAATGCCAACAATTCACAGATCGCCAAATCAGACGATCACGGCAAGACCTGGCGGTGGGCCGACTGGCGCTTTCAGAGAAGTTTCGGCTGTCCGAGCTTTCTCAATTTCGGCCGTAATTACGCCGGTGCGCGCGACGAGTTTGTTTATCTTTATTCGCCCGATGGTGATTCGGCCTATGAACTTGCAGACCGAATGGTATTGGCCCGCGTCCCTAAAGATCGTTTAATAGACCAAGGGGCTTACGAATTCTTCGTGAAGATCGATTCGAAGGGCAAGCCGATCTGGAGCACCGATATCAACCAGCGCGGCGCGGTCTTCGATAATCCCGGCCATTGTTCGCGCGGCGGAGTCACATATGACGCGCCGATCAAGCGATACCTCTGGTGGCAGGGCCTCCAAGATGATGGGCGATTCAAGGGAGGCTTTGGAGTCTTCGATGCTCCCGAGCCTTGGGGCCCCTGGACCAGCATCTATTACACGCCCAAATGGGACGTCGGCCCCGGCGAATCAGGGAGCTTTCCCACCAAGTGGATCAGTGCAGACGGACTGACGCTGCATCTGGTTTTTTCGTGCGACGACTCTTTCAGCGTTCGGCAGGCAACGCTTCAGCTTTCAGCCTCGGCCCAAAAAATCAAATGAAGTCGAGCATGACGGTGCCGCCATTTACATTAATGGTATCGCTTCCGGCGATTTGGAGCGTGACCGGGATCGGACCATTGCACGTGATGACATCCGAGCCGCCATTATCATTGAAGACAAGAGAGCTGACGTTGGCGAATGAAAGCTGATTCGAACCAAACGTGTAGGCCGAGCTCGAACTGTCAATCGAGACGGTGTCGGATCCAGTCGAGCCGATCATTGTCAGGGCAGCGCTTCCGCCCACGTCATCGAGATGATTCGATGCCACGAGCACATTTCCGTTTGATTGGTCCAGGGTGATCGTATCGCTTCCGCCCAAGCCATGGATCGTCAGGGACGAAGCACCAAGCAGCAGATCGAGCTGGCTCGGCGTTCCCACGCCGGGCGTAGCGGAGTTGATCCACTCGGCCAAGTAGTTGCCTTGGCGCTGGACGTAGATCGAATCATTGGATGCAGTTCCGTTGACGACGATATCGCCGGTGGAAACAAAATTGGCCGCCATGCGATTGGCGATAGGGGTGCCCAGCCCTGTGGCCAGATCGTAACCCACGGTTGCGGGATTACCGCCGGTGCCACCGGAAATACCAGTGGTAATGTCGTGGAATACATCACTGGGCATCTTGTACAGCATCGGAAGCGTCTGCGATCGGCCGTCGAGCGTCCCCAGGCCCGCGGCGACGCGACCTTGATCGAAAATGGCGATCAGTCCCGCCCAGCACGGCGATGAAAGACTCGTGCCGCCCACCTCCGACCACGGATCGGCGCTGCCATTGTTGTAGCTGTCGTAAGTCGGGACGCCGCTGTTCGGATCGGCATCGAACGCCACATCAGGCGTCATGCGCCTTGTATTGGTTCCTGCAACACCGCTTTGATAGCTCGGGAGTGGTTCGATAACGCTGACACCGCCGCCGCCGTCGACCCAGGCCGATTCGCCCTGGTAATTGCCGCTCGAATCGATCGAAAGGGTCGTTCCCCCGACGCTCAGCACATTGGGTGATGCCGACGGATACTGCGCGGGCGGCCCTGAATCGCCGCTGGATGCAATAAAGGTGATGCCAGTATGGCCGGACGGCGTTGTATAGATTGAATCGGTGGTTTTCTCTCCTGAGTATTCACTGCCGCCGAAGCTCATGGAAACGACTGAAACGCCGGTGAGGCCGCGGGCATATGTCGTTGCGTTATTAAGATTGGTATTGCTGCTGTCCAGCGCTTCGACCAGGTCGATGCTGGCTCCCGGCGCGATCGCATGGGCCCACTCGACATCCAGTACAATTTCGCTGGCCCAGCCAGCATTAGCCGCGGGCGTTCCTTGAGGCTCCAGCTTTTGAAAGCTCGGCGGATCAGGAAGTCCGAACGCCACATCAAACTGATGCAAATCGCTCGAACTGAAACTTGGGTCCGAGGAACTGACCAACTGCGGATCGTTGTACGCGTCAATAATGGCAATGGTCTGCCCCGACCCATTGCCTGGAACCGAGCCCGACTGAAACCTCACCTGGTCGATCGCATAGGCATGCCGCATCTGGGCCGGCGTGATACCAGTCGGCCCTGGGGAGCCATCCGGCGTCAGCGTGGAAAAGGAAATTGGCGGATTCATCAGCCCATCGCCAGCGCCCGACTTGGGAAGCACGTGATGTCCATGAGTTTCCGAGTGTAGTGGACTCGGATGAACGCGAGACGGCAAATGGACACCAATCGACAGACCACTCAAAACAAATCGCCGCTCCAGCGGCTCGCTGGTAACTTGCGCCAACCGCTTGCACTGCGGTAATCTCCCTCGTCTTCGTATCATTCTGCATTCTCCGATCCACCCGCTACAAAGCAAAATCCTGCCACAGCGTCTGATACGAGAATGCCAATCACCTGTTCTACATGAAACGCCGCTGATGAAATCGAACTGCGCAATCTCATCGAAGGCCCGCGCGAAAAAAAACCGGCAAATCTAGATGCCGGCTTTACAGGGCTCATTATCCAGCAATACGATGTTGGTTCCAAGGGAGAATTTGTTTTGAAACCGAGCCGAGCTGTGTTTTTAGAGCCGCTGGAAATGCGACATCTGCTCTCCAGCAGCGTTGCCCATCTTACACCGCAAGGATTCCCTCCAGCTCAGATTCAACAGGCCTACAGCTTCAATCAGATCAACCTGACACCCGGGCCTAAAACAATCGCCAAGCCGGACGGACGGGGGCAGACGGTCGCCATCGTCACGGCTTACCGCGATCCAAACATCGCCTCCGATCTACGCACCTTCGACAGAATGTTTGGGATTCCTAATCAGATTCCGCATGGCGGATTCGCTCTTTCCATCGCCACGCCTAATGGCCGACCCGCGATCGATCCGAGCTGGGCCCAAGAGACATCGTTGGATGTCGAATGGGCGCATGCGATGGCGCCGGGAGCGAAGATCCTGCTGGTCGAGGCGAAATCGCAAAGCGCTGCGGATCTTTTCAATGCCGTCGATTTTGCCCGCAAAAAGCGCGGCGTTTCGGTCGTTTCCATGAGCTGGGGCTGGGATACCGCGCCGCTTGGAGTCGATTATCAGAACATTCTCGCGACGCCGCCGAAACATGTCGCCGGCCTCAGCAACGGCGACGGCGTAACTTTTGTGATGTCCGCTGGCGACAGCGGAGCGGCCAATAGTTGGCCCGATGCTTCGGTCAATGTCGTTTCGGTCGGCGGCACGACCCTTTCTCTCGATGCGAATGGCAACTACGCCGGTGAAATCCCGCTCCCTCAGAGCGCACTGGATGCCACGGTTGATTACAACGCCGATCCCAATCCCGGTTATGTGGTGTATGACAGCGTGCCATTTCAGGGACAACAGGGTTGGCAGATTGGAAGTGGCACGAGCGCGGGCGCTCCGCAATGGGCGGCGCTGATTGCCATTTCAGACCAAGGCCGCGCGCTGGATCATAAGCATTCCCTCGACGGTAAAACCCAGACTCTGCCCGCGTTAGAAACCGCACCATCTACCGATTTTCACACCATCACCGGAGCAGCCTCGACGGCAGGCCGCGGCTCACCCTTTGCCGATCGGGTCATCACGACGCTCATGAACGTATGACACCCGGCCTTGCAGTCATTAAAGATTGATCGGTGAACAGGTTAAAGGAAAATAGATCGCTGCTCGCAAGAGAGCTTGGCTTACGGTACAATTTGGACCTCTCTCGGGCTGGATTTGCTTGCGCTATTGGAGGTTAGGAAATGCGTCTTGGGCGCCTGATGTCCGCGGCGACCTTGGGGGTCGCGATTGCAACGTCGTGCCTCTGCGCGCCGGCGCTGGCCGATGGCAATTTCACTATAACGCTGGTGCCGCAGACGGGTATGATCGGCAATCAGCCGGCCATCGATGCTTTCACTCGCGCGGCCAATGAATGGTCTTCGCACATCACGTCCACCGCGCCGGTCAACATTGTGATCGATGTCAATTTTGCGAACACGTTGAATTCGAACACGATCGCACAGAGTCCATTGAATGGAAAAGATCTGCCGTTTGACACGGTTCGAAACGCGATCGTGACAAACGTCACGCCTTTCAATCCGATCGCGGCTTTTCTCCCGACCTCCTCGACCATTGCGGTCCATACCGTGCAGCCCAACACGTTCGATTCGACGCAGATTTATGTCCAATCGGCAAATCAGAAGGTCCTGGGACTTTGGTCGGGCCAGCCGACTGGCGCAGACGGCGTTATTACTTTTAATAGCAATTTCAATTTCAATTACACGGGCAACCCCACGGCAGCCCAGACGGATTTCCAATCAGTCGCCGCGCATGAAATTGGCCATGTCCTGGGATTCGATTCGACCGTGGATGATTATGATGCGAGCCCGGGCAATCTACTGGACCTGCTCCCGCTGGACCTGTATCGGTTCAACAGCTCCAGCATTCCCACAACGCCGACCGGTTTTACGACCGCGGTGCGAGAACTTGCGCCCGGCGCGGCGAGCGTGACGTCCGACACGTTCAGTTCATATCAAATGTCCACCGGCGTCAATTTCGGCGATGGCAACGGCGCCAGCCACTGGAAAGATGATGCCCTCGGCGGAAGTTACGTCGGCGTGATGGATCCAACTCTTCCGGCGGGCATGGTCTATCCGCTAACCACTGCTGATCTTCTGGCGATGCAATTGATTGGATATGACGTGACGCCCGAGCCGGGATGTGCAGTGCTGTTCTGCATTGTCGGCTTCGGGCTGCTGAAGCGCCGCCGAGCGTAATCGTTCAGCCCTCCACCTTTCCCAGAAAAAAAGACAACACCAAAAGCAGCAATACCATCGTGGTCAACACGACGAAAATGGCGTCCTTCTGCACTGCGAAGGCGATGATCGACACCGCCACGCGCATCACTGGCGTAGCGATCAAAAGCAGAAGCCCGAGAACAACGAACGATCGTCCTTCCAGCGAACGCAAGCCCGAGACCATTCCACTGATCGAATGTGGAAAATCGCTGTTGCTCTGCACGATGCGCTTCAACTCAGTTCGAGATGAAAAGTAATCGTGATGGTGCATGAAACTCAGTCCCGTCCCCATCACGACAATGAAGAGGCTCAGGATCACGCCAGTGCGCAGTAGATTGCTGATCAAGATTTCAGTGCGATGCACCGGCTCCACATCAGGCACGGACTTTGGCGGCGGGGGAGTGGCCAAGTTGATGTACTCCTTTCCAAAGCATCTGTCCGGAAATGACCAGCAGCACAATCACAAAGACGGCGCGAATGGCCTGATTCTTGATCCGGCCCAGAAGAAATGATCCGCCGGTCGCGCCAACGAGTACGCCCGCCGCCACCGGCGCGGCAATGAACGGGTTGATGTCCCCGCGGGCAAAATAAACGCCAGCACTGGCGGCGGCAGTCACGCCAATCATGAAATTGCTCGTCGCAGTAGACACTTTGATCGGCAATCGCATCGCCAGGTCCATCGCCGAAACTTTCAGCGCGCCGGATCCAATTCCCAGCAATCCGCTGACGCATCCCGCGATATACATCAGGAAAAGACCAAGCAGACTCCGGGTCGTGCGATAATCGACGCGCTTCGAAATGGATTGATCGAAATAGTGGTCGTGCAGCCGCAGTCGGTTGGCCAGCCGGTCGGGCGGCACCGCATGTACATGCTCTTCGTCCCTGTTGCGGAACATTTCGATCGCCGAGTAGCCCATGATGATCCCGAAGATCACAAAGAGCCACGCCGGATGAATTTTCCCAGCGATGAATGCGCCGGTCAGCGCGCCGGTTGTCGTGGCCACTTCGAGGAACATCGCCACGCGCAGGTTGGTCATGCGTTCGCGCACGTAGGCCGATGCCGCGCCGCTCGAAGTCGCGATGACCGAGACGATCGAAGCGCCGATGGCAAATCGAATGTCGATATGAAGCAGCAGCGTGAGCGCTGGAATGACAATGATTCCGCCGCCCAGGCCCAGCAGCGAACCCAGGACGCCGGCCCCGATCGAGATGCCAAACGTCACGAGCGTGAAAACCAGCGGCGTCATGGGCGTAGGCTATAGGGCAAGCAGCCGAAGCACGCAATGCTTTACCGAATCAGTCGCGCCGAAGCTGATGCCGGTTTTTCCTTTGACGGCTGCCGATTGCCCGCCCACAATGCGATCCGATCAATTTCATGATTGACTGCCCTGGAGGGACGCCTGAATGAAGCGCACAACGATCCATCAACTTCTCGCCATTGTTGCTTTGCTTTTGCCCACGACCCTGCGGGCCGCCCCTTCCAGCCGACCCAACATCGTCTTTATCTTCAGCGACGATCATGCCTACCAGGCGATCAGCGCGTACGGCTATGGGCTCAACAAGACGCCCAACATCGACAGCCTGGCCTCGCAGGGCATGCGCTTCAACCGCTGCCTGACGACTTATTCGCTTTGCGGCCCGGCCCGGGCGTGCGTGCTCACTGGCAAATACAGCCATCTCAATGGCTTTTACAACAATTACAATAGCCGCTTCGATGGCTCGCAGGTGACCATGCCCAAGCTGCTGCAGGCAGCAGGGTATCAGACAGCCATCATCGGCAAGTGGCACCTCGAGAGCGATCCGACCGGCTTCGATTTCTGGGAAATCCTTCCCGGTCAGGGACAATACTACAACCCGCCGATGTTTCTTAACGGCAGGCGAGTCGTCAAAAGCGGCTACGTCACCGACATCATCACCGACGACACGCTCGACTGGCTCAAGAACAAGCGCGATCCCAACAAGCCTTTCCTGCTCATGTGCCAGCACAAGGCACCGCATCGCGAATGGGAGCCGGCGCTGAAAAATCTGGCGATGTACGACGGCGTGAAGTTCAAGGAGCCCGACACGCTCTTCGACGATTACTCCGGCCGCGGCAAGGCCGAGCACGAGCAAGACATGATGATCGCCAAAACGATGAACAATCGCGATCTGAAACTCGTGCCGCCGCCGACACTCAACGCCGAGCAGCGCAAGCCATGGGATGCCTACTACAACCCGCGCAACGCGGCTTTCGAAAGCCAGCATCTTTCGGGCAAGGACCTGGTTCGCTGGAAATACCAGCGCTACATGCACGATTACATGGCGACCATCGCTTCCGTCGATGAGAGCGTCGGGCGCATCGTCGAATATCTCAAACAATCCGGCCTCGATCAGAACACGATCGTTGTTTACTCCTCCGACCAGGGATTCTATCTGGGCGAGCATGGCTGGTTCGACAAGCGTTGGATCTTCAAGCAGTCGCTGCGAACGCCACTGATCGTGCGCTGGCCGGGCCACACGCCGGCCGGCTCAGTCAACAACGATATGGTCTCGAATCTCGACTTTGCCGAAACGTTCCTCGATGCGGCAGGCGTGCCGATCCCGAAGGAAATGCAGGGTCGCAGCATGGTGCCGGTGCTGGAAGGGCACACGCCTGCCGATTGGCGCAAGGAATTCTATTATCACTACTACGAGCATCCGGCGGTTCACAACGTCGCCAAGCATTACGGCATCGTCACGGATCGCTACAAGCTCGTTCATTTCTATGAGCCGGAGTTCAATTACTGGGAGCTCTTTGATCTGCAAAGAGATCCCGAGGAGATGACCAGCGTCTACGATCGGCCGGAGTACGCGCAGGTGCAGAAGGACCTGCATGAGCGGCTGGATCGCCTGCGGAAAGAATTGAAGGTGCCGGCCCAGGATGCGCCGCAGAGCATCATCAAGCCCGCGGCCCCGGCCGGGGCGGCCCGCGCGATCAATGCGCTGCACGCATGGGTCCTGGATTATCGCTTCGATCACGATGAAGGCGACAAAGTCATCGACGCATCGGGCCATGGCAACGATGGCCATGCGCAGGATGCTCCCGTTGCGCTCGGGCGCAATGGCGCGCACGCCCGGAGATTTGATGGCAAGGGATTCATTCAAGTACCACACACGCGCAGCATGAATGCCGGCGTCGGTGCGATGAGCGTCGATGCGACCTTCAAGGCGGATCAAGGCAACGGCGTGATTCTCGCCCTCGGAGGTGAATCCAACGGCTTCTGCCTTTCGCTGGAAGACGGGAAGCCGGTGTTTACTTTGGTTGCAGGAAAAAAGAGGACGCGCCTCGCCGCTTCGCAAAGCGTCACCGGCCAATGGGCGACGGTTCACGCTTCGTTTGATGCGAAAAATATTTCGATTCGTGTGAATGATGACGCGCCCTCTACGGCAACCGTCGTCCAACCGCTGAAGCGGAATCCCAACGAAGCGATGCAAATCGGCGCTGATTTGGGGACAACCGTGCTGGAATCACCCGCCCCTCATTTCACCGGGCTGATTGAATCGATTCGCCTCTACAGCGGACAAGCGCCAAAAGAACAGTAATGTCGATGCTCCTGCATCGTCCTTATTCATTTAGCCGCCCCTTTGTGGGGCGCGTCCAGCGGCGCGCGACGCGATGAGGACATGGGATCGCCGAGCGACACGGATTTGCACATCGAAAGCGCTCTTGCGCGTGACGTGCATTGGACGCGCGCCGCAGGCGGAGCGGCTAAAATGATGCGCGCGCCAACTCGATGACAAGCTTTGCCACACGCTCGGCGGCGTCGGACTTCCCAAGTTTCCGAGCGGCATCCGCCATCTGGCGGCGTTTGTTCGCGTCTTGAAGCAGCGGGGCAATCGCGGTTGTAAGTTTGGGAGCGTTTTTCTTCCGATCCTTTTCATCGTCGATGAGGATTGCTGCACTGCCATCGGCTAACACTTTCGCATTCAGCCGCTGGTGCATGTCTTTGTGGAAGGGGTAGGGCATCAGCAGCGAGGGAACGCCACACGCCGTCAGCTCGGCACAACTGCTCGCGCCCGATCGACAGATCGCTAGATCGGCAACACTCCAGATATCCGCCATCGCAGGCGTGAAGTCGATTACTTGCGCCGTGACGGGTCGACCATTATCCGTAAGGGCCTTATATCCCGCCCGCACTGCATCCGCATGATCGCGCCCCGACAAATGCAGAATCTGCCAGCCGGTCGGCGACAACGTCTCTAACATCGTCAGCACGGCCTCATTGACTGTCTGCGCGCCCAGCGAAGCGCCAGTGACGACGAGCGTATTGAGGTGCGGGTCGATTTTCAGTCGCTGCGCTGCCTGTTCGCGCGGCGGCAGATTGCGAATGTCATTGCGAATCGGGCAGCCGGTGGTTTTCAGCTTGCCGCGATTGGCTTCCTTTACGTATCCCGCTGTTTCATCGAACTGACAGCAGACCGCCTGGACGCGCTTCATCAGAAGCTGGTTTGCCTTCCCAGGAATCACATCGGGATTGAGAATCGCGCCTGGAATTTTGCGAGCCGAGGCTTCACGCACGGCGGGTGTGGCAGCGTATCCGCCAAGGCCCAGCACCGCCGCGGGCTTTCGCTCGTTGAGAACGCCGCGCACCAAATCCTTCGTATCCCACCACTTTTTGGAAAATCGAAGCATGCCGCTGATCGACAGTGCCAGCGGGATGACCGGCTGCGTGATAAACTCAAACCCCGTCGGCTCCAGGATCACGCGATCGATTTCGCGCTTGGTGCATAAGAACAGCGGCCTGGCTTGCGGCGCCACCTCTCGTAACGCCTCGGCGACGGCAATCCCCGGATACAAATGCCCACCCGTTCCGCCGCCGGCAAATAAAATCGTGATCGGTTCAGCCATCGAAGCGGGGTAGATTAGCGACTGATGTTGCTTTTAGGAAATGACGAAGCCCCCCATAAATGCCACTCTTGCGAAAGATCTGCTTCCGGCGAGTTTAGCCGCGACGCGACAGCGGAGCGCTTCTCCGAGCGCGCCCGAAAAGCGATCCGCTGGCGCGTCGCGGCTAAACTTGGCTTCCCAACTCGTGACCCCGCGACGGCGGCATCGCAACATCCATTTTTAATCTCCAGCTTTTTCCGTCGAGTATCGCACCAGATTTTCCAGGGTTTGCCTTGCGGCGCCGCTGTCGATGGCGCGGGCGGCGGCATCCATTGCGCCGGCGATATCGGAACTAAATCCCGCCACCGTCAGGGCGGCGGCGGCGTTGAGAAGCGCAATGTCGCGCGCGGGCCCTTTTTCTCCACGCAAGACTCCGGAGATAACCTGCGCCGATTCGGCGGCGTTTTTGACCTGCAAGTCTGAGAGCTTCGCATAAGCCAGTCCGATGTCGCGTGGGTCGAGCGTCCAGTCCCGAATCTGGCCGTCCTGAAGCTCACTGATGCGGGTCGGACCGAGCGTCGAAAGCTCATCCAGCCCATCATCGGCATGAACCACCCACGCCCGTTCGCTGCCCAATTCGCGCAGCACCTGGGCGAGGCGGTCTGTCAATTCTGGAGCAAAGACGCCCAGAAGCTGATGCCTTGCTCGCCCCGGATTAGTCAGTGGGCCCAGAAGATTGAAGATCGTTGGGATCCCAAGTGCTGACCGAGCCGCGCCGACATGCTGCATGGCGGGGTGATGCAATCGTGCAAATGCGAAGCAGATATTCGCCCGTTCCAGGCAGCGGCCAAGCTGCTGTGGCGTCGTCTCGAGCGCGACGCCCAGCTTTTCCAGAACGTCTGCCGAGCCCGATTGGCTGGAAGCCGAGCGATTGCCATGTTTGACGACCTTCACGCCCGCGGCTGCCGCAATCAGCGCAGCAGCGGTTGAAATGTTAAACGTATGGCGGACATCTCCGCCGGTGCCGCAAGTGTCGAGGATCACACTTCCCGCCGGTGCGCTGACGGCCGTCACCTTTTCGCGCATGACAGTAGCCGCGCCGACCAGTTCTTCTACGGTTGTGCCCTTGGCGGCCAGCCCCACCAGCAGCCCGCCAATCTGCGCCTCCGCGGCCTTGCCGGACATGATGTGCAAAAACGCCTGACGCGATTGATCGCGCGTCAGGTCTTCCCGGCGACAGAGTTTCAACAGAATTTCACGCAGTACCGCAGATTCCATGTACGGCGAAATCTACCATGAAGGCGCGCAGCGCCAACAAATCATCCTAGCACAGGCCTCGGAGCCTGTGGTTTTTTGTTCACAGCCTGGAAGGCTGTGCTACGCGGTGAGAACCTGAAGTAGCTCGCGAATCTGCTTTTTCTGCGGGTCGTCGGGATTGGATTTGAGATATCGATCCAGCCACGCGGACGCGGGCTGCGATAGGCCGCACCGTGCCAGTACCAGCCCCAGATCGCGCTGCAGATGGTTTTGCTCAGGCCAGAGCAGCATTTCCAATTCGAGAACAGCGGCCACATCGGAATAATGACCGGTCGCGCCGAAGACATTCAGAAGATTCTGCAGGATTCGCGTCAGCCAATGGCGATTGGATGCGGGGCGAAGCAGCTCTTCGGACCATTCGACTTCAGGCCCGAACATTTCCATCATGCGCTCGTGTGCTTCTTCGGCCGTCAATATTCGCCCGCCCGCGAAAGCATCAACTAGAACTGGCGAACCGCCGCATTCGACGCCAACCAGAAAATGCCCTGGTAGGCCAACTCCCCATGAACGAAGGCCGACGCGTTCCGCGACGAGCTTGTAAACCAGCGACAGCGTAATCGGCAAACCTTTTTTCGATTGAATGACGGCGGGAAGATAGCTGTTGGAAGGGGCGTAATAGTCTTCAGTGTTACCTTGGAAATTCAATTCTTCAAAGAGATACTCGTGCAGATGCGCGAGCAAGGCCTGTGGCTGTTCGCCGCGTACTCGAGAACGCACCGCGTCAGCATATTCCTGAATCGTCGCATCGACCTGTGCGCAATCCAAGTCTTCCATCTGATGCATGGAGATGGCCACGGCGCCATTAAGCAGCGCATCAGGAGAATTGATGTGTGGCAACTGCTTGGAAAGAAGTCTGAATGACCGGCTCGCACAGCACAGAGGTAAATGGGGCGTCATCGGTTCATCTCCTGCCGAGGCGGCTTCTATTCCATGAGATCGAATAGAAATGCCATCTCTTCCAGCACATATGCAGATTCCATGCCGCACGATGGCTGGAGGGCCACTTCTTTATCGGACCCCAGGGGATACCATCATGAATCTTCGGCACGCGCGCGGATTGGACAATTCGTGCAAGGGGGTTTGCGCAAAATGTTCCAATGTGCTTGGATGTGCGACAAACGCTTTATTGTGGGCAGGAAACTGACTCGTGCTCGCCAATTGCTTGCAGCCAGAATCGATGAATGCTTCTCGAAAGCTGAATGAGTTCTGTTTTACGCAATCGGCCTACGGCTTGATCGGTATTCAAACTCAGCCAATCCACAGCAGTTCGAGCCGCATTGGGGCACCATGAAAAAGCCGAGCCGGCGGCGTCGAGCACTTCGCCAAGCGACTTGTGAGGATTCAGGTGCTGGCGAGCCAGCAAATAGGCCAGGATTTGATCCGAATCAGCGGTGGTGATGTGCAACGGGTTACGAAAATTCATGCACGGCCTCCTACGGAATTCCATGAATTCCCATGGGAGTATAGAGGCGTTGTGCCGACGCTGTCGAGTTGAACTGATTTTTGCGTCTTTGGCGGCTGGGCCGTTAGATGGGCCCGGATTGGATGAAACTGTGGCGCCAGAGACAGTTATGCCGACTTTTCGAGGCCCGATTGCGGCAGATCTTTGAGCGTGTTCAGGCCGAACACTTCGAGAAATCGCTTGGTGGTGCCGTAAAGGATGGGGCGACCGGGTTCTTCAGCCCGTCCGGCAATTTTGACCAGATGTTTTTCCATTAAGCTGCGAATGGTTTCACCACAGGCCACGCCGCGAATGGCTTCGACCTGCGCGCGGAGAATCGGCTGCTTGTAAGCGACGATCGCCAGCGTTTCTAAAGCCGCCTTGGTCAGCTTCGCGTCGCCTTCCTTCTGATGCAGCTTTTGCAAGTAAGAGCCGTAATCTGGCAGCGTCAGAATCTGGTATCCGCCCGCCACCTGCTCGATGCGAAATGAACGCTGATCCTGCTCGTAATGAGAATTGAGCGCCTTGATTGCTCGCCGAATCGGCTTGGTGCTGGAAAGATCGAGTAATTCCGCAAGACGGCCGGCCGTCAGCGGATGG
Source organism: Tepidisphaeraceae bacterium (assembly GCA_025450555.1). GTDB lineage: Bacteria > Planctomycetota > Phycisphaerae > Tepidisphaerales > Tepidisphaeraceae > JANWHF01. The sequence continues at coordinate 18,557 of JANWHF010000200.1, forward strand.
TGCGTGCTCATCAGCAGCGCTTCCAGGGCCGGCAGATTGATCTCCGGCTCGCCCCGATCGGCCGCGCCTTCATCGCCTTGGTCCACCGCGCCGTCGCGCGCTTCGGCTTCATTCTCGGAAGCCTCATCACGGGCTTCCGCCGAGGTCTCTTCATGTTCAGCGCCTTCGGCATCAGATGGCGCGTCTTGATCTTGCATGTCGATCCATTCTGTCGGTTCGTCTCGTACCAATCGCAGCATGAGCTGATGCCTCCAAATCTTCCGGAAGATATCGGCTTTTTCAAGCGCATGGCTGGACCCTATCGAAACCCTCGCAAAACCCTAAGCAGCCCATGGCACCTGATTTGATCGCCTCAGTTCGTGTAACGCGTACGCTCGGTCCCTGAAGGAGCAATCTCATGACCTCGGTAAAAATTCGGCGTCAGCAAGCCTGGTCATCTGCCGCGGTCGGCCTCGGGCTCATTCTGGGTGTGCGAGCGGCTGTCCGTGCCTATCGTCGCTTCAGCCTGCGCGGCAAGGTCGTACTGATCACCGGCGGCTCGCGCGGATTGGGGCTCGTGCTAGCGCGCGAATGTGCAAAGCAAGGTGCGATGATTGGGCTTTGCGCCCGTGACGAAGATGAACTGCGTCGCGCGCAGCAGGACTTGGAGAGCCGGGGCGCAACCGTGGTTACGTTCCCGTGCGACGTGACTGATGCACAGCAGGTCCGCCACATGATCGATCAGGTTAACGATCGCTTCGGCCGGATCGATGTGCTGATCAACAATGCCGGCTCGATTCAGGTGGGGCCGATGGAGGTGATGACGCCGAAGGATTATGAAGACGCGATGCGGATCCATTTCTGGGCGCCGCTTCACACCACGCTTGCAGTGCTGCCTCAAATGCGACAGCGTCATGCCGGGCGAATCGTGAACATCTCATCGATTGGCGGAAAAATCGCCGCGCCACATCTGCTGCCTTACAGCGCCAGCAAATTCGCGCTCGTCGGATTCTCCGAAGGCCTGCGGTCTGAATTGCTCAAAGATGGAGTTTACGTCACCACCGTCTGCCCCGGCCTGATGCGGACCGGCAGCCCGCGCAACGCGATGTTCAAAAGCCAGCACCGCGCCGAGCATGCGTGGTTCGCCATCAGCGACGCCACGCCCGGCGTTTCAATCAGCGCCCAATCTGCCGCCCGGCGAATTGTCCGCGCGCTATGCCGTGGTGAAGCGGAGCTGATGGTTTCGCTGCCGGCCCGGCTCGCGGTCTCATTCCACGGCCTCTTCCCCGGCCTCACCGCAGACTTGAACAGCCTGCTCAATCGCCTTCTTCCCGGCCCCGGCGGAATCGGTCAGGCCCAGCTCCCCGGCCGCCTCAGCCAATCCGCCTTCGCGCCCTCCGTTTTGACCGCGCTCAATGAACGCCAGGCGGTCAAAAACAA
>JANWHF010000201.1 GCA_025450555.1 Tepidisphaeraceae bacterium
CGCAGGCCAAGCAATCCGATCGGAATCAGCAGCAGAAGCAGTCGGCACTGCATGGTTGTATCCACGATCATCGGCAGATATACGCTTCGCCAGGCGCGAGCGACATTCCCGGGCCGATGATTGAGAATGAATGGCGTCACCCACCTTTCGTAATACTCCTGCTTCTGAAGCAGCGAGGTCTGCGCGCGGGCATTGGGATCGATCGCATGAAAGCCGTAGTTGGTGTTGGGTTGGAAGCGATCGATGTAATAGCCATAGGGCGTTTGGAGCGCGTTTCCGGTGACGTCTACATTAAAGCGGATCTGCATGGCAATGAACGGCGCAGCTCCGAAGATCGCAACGGCGATGGTTGCCAGGATCTTTTTCCAAGTCATGCCGGGGCCACGAATCATCTCCCATAGAACCGCGACCGCGACCGGCAGCGCAACAACAATTGCATCAACGGGACGAATGATCGCGCCCCAACCGGCGCAGATGCCCATCGCCAGCGCCCAGCCAAAGTGGCGCGACTTGCGCCACCCCAGCCAGCACAAATACAGCAGCAGTGCGAAGAGGAGCATCGGCACATTCGACATCAGGAGCATCGACAGCATCCGAAACCAACTGAGTGAAAGCATCATCAGCGCCGCCAGCAGAGCGCAAATTCCATCAAGCAGCTCCGCCACGATCCGATACACCAGCGCGACGCAAGCCCCTGATGCCATCGCCGGCAGCAGCCACGTCGGCCAATGCAGCCAGACCGTCGGCACGAAGAACATCGCCGTGCCCGGGAAATACTTCGAGCAGTAGGCAGGCGTCACCAGGATGTAGAACGACTCGAAAAAGTCCGGAACTGGAATTGCGGGCATGCAGAGCCGGCCGCGGGCCATGATCTGCATTCCGATGGCGTAGCTGCATTCATCGTGCGATTTGGGAAACAGGTCGCGCCCCTGATTAAACGCGGTCAGGATGAGATAAGCCGTGGCGATGATGGCGATGAGGATCGTCTGCCAGTCCAACATTCGCGGGCTGGGATTGGCGACGCGCTTCCAGAAAGTAGTTTGTGCCGATGAAGGCTTTTTCAGCGCCAGCAGCACCGCGACGGCCGCGGCTACGCCGATCAGAATCCATCGCTCAGCGCCGATCCCTCGTCCCATTCCGATGCCCAGCCACATCAAACCGCCGAGCGCCAGCAGGCAAAGCACAATGACGGGAGACGCGCGATCTGCTGTGACAGAAGGGTGATCGACCGGCTGAGGTTTACGCTTTTCCATCGAGAAAAATGATGGTCGCTTAACTTCACCTGCAATGGAAGAGCAGCGCAATTCGTAGCACAGGCTTCCAGCCTGTGATCTTGAATTCACAGCCTGGAAGGCTGTGCTGCGAAGAGCTTTCATCTTGTAGACGATGGGACACAGAGTTGGCCATTGGTGATGGCGGGTAATTGCATCGTCAACTGCTTCAAATATCGAAAGGCCGATTCCAATCGCTGCCATTGCTCATGGCGATCGATCTCCCACGAATGGCCCCAGAGGTGGAAAACGCCGCCGCTGTCTTTGCAATGATCAACGAGACGTTGCGCGGCTGCAGTCCAATCGTCGCCTGCGCCAAAGCGTATGTAGAGCCATAAGTTGGCTAGCGCCCGCCGGCGAGCGATGTTACGGAGATAAGCGCTTGTGCCGTGCGAATGGGTTTGGATCGAGGTCGGCATCACATGCAGCGTGCCGATTCGGCGCGGAAGGGCGGTCGAAAACAACTCGACTGTTCGCTCGCCGGCAAATCCCGCCTCTTCAATCATCTTCAAATGCAGTCGCGAAAACTTGCCCGCGGGCGGGCAAAACATCGTGCAGGATTTCCCGGTCACATCCTCGACCCACTTCTTACTGTCGAAGATCTCCTGGCGAGCCTTCTCCGGCGGGCATGAATCGAGATAGACGTGGTTCATCGTGTGCGCGCCGATTTCAAATCGCGCAGAAAGCTCGCGAACCTGCTCGGCGGACAGCGTCTCCTTTTGGGACTTTCGCGGAATATAAAACGTCGCAGCCAGATCGTTGTCGGCCAGCATCTGCGCCAGCCGAAGGTCCAGGGGATGGCCATCATCCCAGCTGGTTGTGATAAAAGCCGAGGGCAATTTACCGGTGCTCATGCCCGCACCTGCTCGCCGGGCTTCATCACGCTGTCAGTGGCTGCCGTTGTCTCCCTCTCCCGGTACTCCGGGGGAGGGTTGGGGAGGGGGTCCGGATTCGATTTAATTCCAGCCGACAAATAACCCCCACCCTGACGCTCCCCCGGAGTACCGGGAGAGGGAATGGGCAAGGGTGCGCCTCCTGCCCGGCCGTTGACTCGCGCGATTGCTTGCCGATAGATCTTCATCAACGCTTCGTGGTTTGCCTCGCCGGTGTATTGGCTTGTATAGGCTTCTCTCGCGTTGGTGCGAAGCGTCGCCAGCGCGCCGGCATCCGCCATTATCTCCCGCACTGTCCTGGCTAAATCCTGCGCATCCCCCGGCATAAAAAGCCGGCCCGTCTTCCCATCCGGCACAATATCCGGCATCGGCCCATGCCGCGATGCGATCACCGGCGTCCCCTTCGCATACGCTTCGACAATCACGCGGGCAAAATTCTCATAACAGTTGGATGGGAAAACCAAAACCGTCGCACGCCCGATGGCCTCAACCACCTGCTCCAGAGGCAGTCGCCCGAGCCATTCGATTTGCGGATTCTCTTTTGCTGCGCCTTTCACTTCATCCGCCATCGGCCCATCGCCAATGATCTTCAAAGGGATGTCCGGCAGATCCCTCCAGGCTGACAATAATGTACTTATCCCCTTTTCTTCCGAGAGACGGCCGACGAAGAGGGCGTAGCCGCCGTCACCGGAGCCGGGGCCAGGATCGGGGTCGAGAAAATTGCTTTTGATGAAGATTCGGTCCGCAGGCAATGCCCCAGCGATGAACTTCTGTCGGGCAAACTCGGCGAGGGCGATGTAGGCGTCCACGCTATTGCGCCAGGTTCCAAGCAAGCGGTGCGCACCGGCCAGCGCTGCGACGGCTGCGCTGGCGGATCGACTGCCGCGATAACACTTGAGACGAATTCCCGACAGGGCAAACGTTTTACCTAAACACAGCTCGCAGGCTTTTCCATCGCGGAAGAAAAGCGCATTGGGGCAGAGCAGCCGAAAGTTGTGGAGCGTTTGGACGACCGCCGCGCCAGCTTCATGCGCAGCGGCATACGCAGCCGGCGAAATCAGCGGAAAGGTATTATGGAAATGCACGACCTCTGCGCGATGCGCCGCAGCCGCCTTGCCAATCGCTGCGCCCATCTTTCGATTCCATAGCGTATTTCGCAGCAGTTCCAGCCGACCCATTGAACCAATGGCATCGTTGTCAGCCTCGAATGTGGTCACTTCATGTCCGAAACGGCGCAGAAGCTGGACCTCGGATGCGAAGACCTGGTCTTCGCCGCCGGGCTGTTGATAGAAATTGTGAGCAACGAGAACACGCATGAAATCGAATGAGATTCAGCTTGCTGTTATGACTGGTAAATCGTTTCTGGATGTCGCTCGTACACCCATAGCGCGCCGGCTCCCAGCCCGAAGAGGCACCAGAACCATATGCCCCCCATCGGCCCTTCGAGATACACGTCGAAGCTCGCATTGATCAAAAATGCGATCCAGAAGACCGCCAGGAAAAAGAAAATCGATTCCCATCCCCTGTCGCGCGTGGCCCGCGCGCGGAAAAACGCGCGGCCAATATGAAAAATCCAGGTGAACAGAACCAATGCCCATAGCGCGAGTCCCGGCACGCCCATGCGCGCCAGGATCGTCATGTGCGCATCATGCGGACTTCGCAGCGAATGATCCGCCAGCACCTGGTAGCCATATTCATCGGCCAGGTTCACGCCAAATCCCAGGCCCCACCAGAAATGCCGGCCATGGATCGTGTCGGCGACGATGTCCTGCCACCAGTCCAGGCGCCACTCTTTGGTGGAATCCATTCCCTCGCGCCCCGAGCTGCCGGCGATGCTGGTGACGTTGAGCACGATCTGCTCGAAAGAGAGTTCGCGTCCTTTGCCGCCAGGCACTTCAATGCGCACCCCGCTGGCCCATAGGAGCACGAGAGCCGCGACCACTGCGCCGATCATTCGCCACGCCAGGGCCGATCTTGGCGAGCGGACCATGCCAATTCCCACTGCCGTTCCAAAGCTCAAAAGCCCCGCGCGATCGACCACGCCCAAGACCGCGGCATTGGCCGCCAGCAGTGCGGTCCAGGCGAGCGAAACCGCGCCGATCATGCCGGCCGCCCAGAAGGCGAAGATGCCGGCAAGCTGCACCATCACGTCGCCTTCCTTTTCCTGGATCATCGGAATATCTCCGCCGGGCCAGCGCGGAAGCGAATTCCAGAAAAAGCGGTAGACGATTGCGACGATAGGAATCCCAATCAGAAAGATTGGAATGAATCGGCGATACATCGAAATCGCCAGCATCAATCGTCGCGGATCATTGATGATCAATCCCGCAACGATGATTGCGAAAATAGCATAGTAGTAGATTGCCGCGTCGCGGATGGCATCGATGCCATAGTTGGGAAAATCCAGCCCAGTATGAAGGGCGCCCAACAAAAACAGCGGCACCAGTGCCAGCATCGGCGGCGACTGAAACAGCCGCGACCAGCCGCGCGTGCAGACCAGCACGCCCATGCCGATGACCATCGTCAATTCGCCGATGTACAAAGGGGGATAGCCCAGGTACGCAAAGCCACGGCCATCCAGAGCATAACCGAGCAGCACCAGTCCCAGAAAAATCAGATACCGCTCGGCCCAACCCGAACGCCGGGCGAGCAGGGGGCGCAGGTTATCGGTTGCGATGGGGGAAGCAGTGCTCATGCTCCCTCCCGCTGCGTCATTTGAGGCGCAAGTCCAAGAGCGCGGCAATAGCCGCCGGTCATCGCATCCAATGTGAAATGCCCGGCAAAGCCTTGTCGCGATAAGTTGCCGCGCTGTCGTCGTAAGTCCACGTCTTGAAGCAATGGAGCTAGTGCGGCAAGCGATCGGTCGAGTGCTTCTGGCAAGATCGCGACGCCGCCGAGCTTTTCCAGGATTTCACCCGCGCCGCCAGCCGGCACGGCCGCAATCGCCAGCCCAGCCCGCGCGGCTTCGAGCAGGGCGATCGGGCAGTTTTCAGCTTTCGCGTAATGAACATAAAGATCTGCTGCCGGAAGAATGGACGGCACATCGTGTCGCCGTCCGAGCAAATGAATTCTTCCGTCCAATCCAAGGCTCTTGATCCGTTCGACAATGGAAGCGCGATCCGGCCCGCTTCCGATCAGAACGAGCCGTGCAGAAGGAAATTGACGGGAGATCACCGCAAAGAAATCGAGCAGGCCAAGCTGGTTCTTGCGCGGCTCAAGCGTGCCGACATTGATCAAAACCAGATCCTGGTCGCGCAGGCCAAGACTGCTTCGCGTAATCACCGGCGTCGATACGTCCGGCGCAATTCCATTCCAGATCACGCGCGAAGCGCGGGGATGAATTCCGCGTTCCTTCTCGACAATTTCCAGTGCCCATCGCGAAACGTAGATGATGCGATCCACTTCCGTCAGCACCCGGCGCTCAAACTCCAGAATGCGATCGTGCGTACGTCGATCCAATTCGCCTTTCTCGAAATACTCCCGAGCCTCGCTGTGATTGAAATGACAGATCATTGAGATTTCGAAGTGCTGGTTGAGCTGGGCGCGGGCTTCCAGCGCCGCCTGCGCACTAACGGGGCATTGCGCGATCAGGCTGTCAATTGGATCGTTGGACAAATACTTGAGCAGGTTGTCTCGTAATGCTGCAAAATGCCATCGGCGATACCACCGCGTGGACCAGGATTTATTGAGCGGATGGATTAATCTTCGAATGGCGAATATCGTCGGCCAATGCGCTCCAGCGGAAAACGGGCTGCAGGTATCGCAGGAAATTCCTGAGGCAGTCAGTCCTGCGTGCAGAGCACGGGTGTGAACATGGACACCCGTGTCCCCGACTTCGCGGTTGATGCTCGCGATGAGGATCCGCGCCGCGCCTTTCAGTGCAGGTGTCAATTGCGAACGAGTTGTTGCCAACGCGGCGCTGCTCATGCGACGGCAACCCCTTTCGTATGGTTGACGCGCCGGCTCATGATCCGGCCGAGCACCGCTCGATGCCAGACGATCATCTCGTGGTCTTCGCCATATCCTTCGGTCAGGAGCCGGGCGAGCATGTCGAGCAGATAAACGATGGCCAGCGTCGCAGCATTTTCCGTCGAAAATCCTCGAGGACGCGATTGGCAGAGTCTTTCCATTTCTTCTGCGCCGCGGTTGGCCGACCAATGCTCCAGAAGCAGGCCTACCTGAAGCCGGTAGTGAATTTCATCAATTAGCGGCAAGCCAGAAAGCTGCGCATATTCCCAGTCAAACGCGGAAATTGCTCCGTCATCAATGCGAAGATTCCATGGCGCAAAATCGCCATGCACAATGGTGACCGGGACGCTGAGTTGTTCCAATGCAGGCACAAGGTCCATCAGTATTTCAGACAGGCCGTGCATTGCCAGATTTTTAAGGTGCTTGCGAAGGCTTTGGACGATTGGTGATTGTGCCGCGACAATCTTCTCCGACGTCTGAAGCGATTGGAGAAATGCGGCATGTGCCGGACTGAAGGCGAGCGGCGCTGGCCGACCAGGCAGTGGCGTTTGCGCCATCGCCAGCGTGCCGTCAATTTCCTGATTCATCAGCAGCCGGGGTGCGCGCGCATGAGCTAAAGCAGGAAGAATTGCTGCTTCGTGCGCGACAATCTCGCGTGCGATCTCAGAGCGAGCCAGTTTTACAAATGCTCGGAGATTTCCACGCAAGTCGATGGCCAATGCCGAAGCCTTGCGATTGCGCGCGCCTTCGGGCGCTCCGCAGGAGAGAGCCAGACGGACGGGCTCGGGCCAGAGCGGCGCGAGCGCCTTCTCCAGCGCCGGCGGCTCTCGCAGTGCAACCATCAGGTGATCGCGATACCAGAAACCGCCCGGCAGATGGGCCGCCAATTGAATCAGTACACGTTTGATCTTGGCCGAGCGCCGTGCGGGCGTGTAAAGCGAAAATGCCGCCGCAGAAACGGCGCCAGAATCGAGCGGAATGAACCAGCGCGCTTCGCGCAGGTTGGGAATCACCGCGAAACGTCGGACATAGGAAAATCCCAAGTCCTTCGCCTGTTTCTCCGACACCCGGCTGTTAATCATCACGCAGCCGGCTTCATCCTCGGCCAAGCGAAGCTCGGGTGCGTTCCAGTTCACGCCGATTCGCGCGCCTCCGCCATTAAGTGGCGAAGCCTGCTGGACCATCCATGCCGGCGTCTTCTCATCGAACACCAGTGAGCATTCGCCCGGGCACAAGTGCAGCCAAGTGAGCGATTGCGGGGGGGTCGCAACGCAGGCACTCATCGTCCCTCCCGCGTAGCACAGGCTTCCAGCCTGTGGTTTTCGATTCACAGCCTGGAAGGCTGTGCTACGAGACTGCATGTGCGGGTTCCCGCGCCTCGAGCCACTCCCGCTGCTGCGATTCCGCTCCGCGAGATGATGAATCACCAATGACTCGACATCATGAACCACTTTCGCCAAGGGCTGTGAAGCATCGATGACATGGTTGTTGGACAGCCTTCCAACGACACTTCGATACCCCTCGCGAAGCTCGATAATCCGCTCCATCGGCAATTCACTCTTTCGCGCGGCAATGACCTCCGGCGGCGCATCGAGAAGAATAATCAGATCAGGCTTCGGCGCAATCGCCCAGATCCATTTCAGCAGCCAGGTCGGCCCGGAATAGCGGTAACGACGCCGATCTACGATGGCATCGAGCAGGTAGCGATGATTCACCACCATGCCGCCGCGCGCGAGAGTCGGGCGCACGGAAATGAAGTAGCCGAGCGTGTAACAGATCGACCACCAGCCGGCTTTGATCAGCGACGCCGGCCACGATCGCGGCGGCAGCGAATGGGGACCGCCGGGTTTTGCGGGCGCCATTCGCGCCGGAAGTAAACTCGGGGCGAAGGTCAAATACGTCTGATGAAAAAACGCGTCACTTAGGTCCTTCTGAAACGCCTCAATGACGGTGGATTTTCCCACGCCATCGGGACCAAGGAAGACCACATGAAAGCCGTTCCGCGGCTTGAGCCACCGCGAGAGCTTTCCCGCCCATTGCGTCGCGCCCTTCGAGTGCCGCAGCGATTTCAGCAACTGTTCGCGAAGCGGCGGAAGCGATCGATTGACATCGCTCCAATCGCCTCGCTGAGTCGCATTTGAAATGCGCTTGGCGGTGTCGCGGTCAAACAAACGCGCCAGTCGCTGATCGCATGCCGATGGGTTTTCTTGGTAAAGGCGCGCAAGCCGCTCGCGATGTTTTGGACCAAGATTCTGTTTCGCGAGTCGATTAGCCAGCACGCAAACAAATTCGTAGTCAGGCGCGGGAATCCAAAATCCGTTGTGCTTTCGGCGCGACTTCAGAATCTCGTCGCCGCCCATCAGAACTCGATCGTCCACGACGTAATCGCGGCTGACGTGCAACTGCAGCAGACAGGGCGGCCCTTCCTCTCCGATCTCCGCCAGCACGATGAAACATGCTCCGCCATCGAAAGCCTGGACGACCTCCGCTCCGATCTGCTGGCGATGCTCCAGCAGCAATTTCAGGATTCGCCTTGGCAGCGCATCGGCCTGCACGAGCATGTCCACATCCGATTCAACGCGCTCGGGAAAGGCTTCATATCCATGCAAAGCGCACCACTCGATGCCCTCCGACTCAAGCACTTGGAAAACGCGCAGCAGCATCGCCCCCCGGCGTTCAGCCGCGCGATCGGCTTCTGCATCGCAATGGATTTCTCTTTCCGACATGACTCATCATGCGACCGGCGCGACCGGCGCTTCGACTGACTGAACCACTTCACCCGCACGCTTCGGCAGCGCGCTGCGGTGAAGCGTGCGCAGATAAAAAATATAAAGAACGCCCGTCACCACCGCCTGCGTCAAAATCATGGCTCCGACCGCGCCTGGGAGCCTAAACAGACTAATTGCCAGCCAGGAGACCGCGGCGGTTGTGACCGCAGCACAGCAGCTTCCCAGAAAAATGAATCGCGTCATCCCGCGCGAAAGCAACGCAGCGGTGATCAGCATTTGAACGTAAGAAAGAAAGGCTACCTGCGAATAAAGAATGAGGATCGTCGCGCTGTTGGCGTAGGCCGGGCCATATGCAAGTTTAAGAATTGGTTGAGCAAACAGTGCCATCAGCAGGCAATAGCCCGCCATCGCGGGAATGACGAGGCTCGACACCGTTTGGAATTGTTTATGAACCGCCAGTGATCCTGATCGCGACAGCGTCTGTGCAAACTGAATCGGCAGGATCGTGCAAAGGAAAAATGAAAAGATCCTCGCCGGCCCAAACAGCGTTTGCACGGCTCGCAATTCGCCAGTCGCGCTGGTGCCGAGCATGACGCTCACAATATAGAGGTAGAAGGAAGTCGATGCGCACCAGTTGAGCAGCTCCGATCCCAGCAGCCATTTTCCAAAATGCCAGTTCTCGACGACGAATGCTCGGCTGACTTTCCGGGCAATGCTGTGACGGATCTGCCAGAGGCCCAGGAGCGTCGCTGCGGCGGAAGTAGCCGCCAGAACATAAATCGCCAGCGGAGCAGTCAGGCGATGTTCCCACCACAGCACCATGATCCATGCGCCCTGTCCGCCGTAACTCACAATATCGTTGATGAGCGCTGCGCCGGTGCGCGATTCGCTGTAAAGAACGCGCCGAATGAATTCCTGGAACTGCCAGGCGGCTACAGCGGGAACAAGGGCAATCAAGAGCGGTTCAAAAGACCAGACTCTTGCATGACCAATTAGGGCCAGAGCAACGGCCGCC
>JANWHF010000202.1 GCA_025450555.1 Tepidisphaeraceae bacterium
GGGCGCCGCTGACGGTGCCGACGGGCAACGAAACGCGGAGTGCGTCGAACGCCGTCATATCTTCCGCCAAAGTTCCGGTGACGTTCGTCGTGATGTGCATCACGTGGCTGTAGCGTTCGACGACCATCACATCATCGACATGCACGCTCCCAACGCGCGATACGCGCCCTACATCATTGCGATGCAGATCGACCAGCATGATGTGCTCGGCTCGCTCCTTCGGATCGGCCAGCAATTCAGCTTCAAGAAGTCGATCTTCCTCGGGCGTCGCCCCGCGCTTCCGCGTGCCCGCGAGCGGCCGGCTCGTCACTTTTCCATCCGACACCCGGCAGAGGATTTCCGGGCTGGAGCCAATCAGCGTGCACTTGGGACTCTTGAGATAAAACATGAACGGCGACGGATTGATGATGCGAAGCGCCCTGTAAACATCGAATGGATCCGCGCTGCTGGCGACGCGCAATCGCTGGCTCGGGACGAACTGGAAGATGTCGCCGGCCTTGATGTATTCCTGGCCCTTCCTGACCGCCTGCTCGAACGCTTCTTTCGTAAAATTGCTTTGGAACGAATCCTTTGAGGGCGACGAAGGATCGATCTCGCCCAGCGAAAGCATCGGTGGCTGCTGAAGACGGGTGACGATGTCGTCAATCCGCCGACAGGCATCACGGTAGGACTCTTCCGGGGATGCATGATTCGTCAGATCGGCGTTGGCGACGACTTTGATGGTCTTATCCACATGATCGAAGATTACGAGTTCGCCATACAAACCAAACAGCAAGTCCGGCAGTCGGCGATCGTCCTTCGGCGGGACGGGAAGCTTCTGCCCTTCGTAATAGCGGATCGTGTCGTAACCGGCATATCCAACGAGGCCGCCGGTGAAGGGCGGCAGATGCCGATCGTGGAAAAATCGGCGGGGCGGAAGCAGTTTTTGAAGATCGGCCAGAGGATCGGTGGTTTTGAATTGCCGGGGGCCATTGATTCCGCGCAGGCCCCCGATTGGGGAAATGCTGGCATTTCCTTCAGTTACTTCATAGACGAGCGAAGGGCCGGTGGCGATGAAGCTGTAGCGCCCGATCTTTTCGCCGCCGACGACGCTCTCCAGAAGAAACGCATGTGGATCGCGGCCGAGCACCTGGAATGCGCTGACAGGCGTCAGCCGATCGCCCAGCAATTGCCGATAGACCGGCACGATATCCGCGCCGCGCGCTGATTCTGAAAACGCAATCAAATCCGGGAAATACCGCCGCATAGGTGCGAATTGTAGGGGCGAGCAGCATAAATCCAAAACCGCCGAGCGCTCATTCGGCCGGTTATGTGAATACGCTTTGCATGGAGAATCCGCTGGCCGTCGGCGAGCCATCAAGCGAGATGATTTGAAATTTCAAATTTGAAATCTCAGATTTGAGATTCAGGAAATTCCACAGTGGTGAATCAAAATCCCCCGCTGTTCTTCACGAAAATCCAACCAAACCCGTCCGATAATGCAAAAAATGTCGGAAAAACCAGCATTCGTTTGTTTCATCGTCACTCGTGCGGGTAGAATACGCACCCAGCCACGCGGCGGAAAATTCGCTTCCGTAAGAAGGGCAATTTTCGGCGCAGGCGCGCTTGAGGCTGGCAGAGTAGAGTTTGCCAACAATGACGAAAACAGTGCGAAGTGCCGATTAGAGGTCTTGCGTTTTGGGAATGGGTCCAGCTTCGCAGTGATTCAAGCCTTGGCTCAAAAGTTCCGATGTGCAAGGACTGCCGTCGGCGGCGGTCTAAGAAAAAGTGAGCGGTCACCAGTAGAAAACTTGTTTTCCGTCAATTGCATTGCACGATATATCCAAGGACCGCCAACCGGAAATCTGCCACTGTGAAATACCGCTTCATGGGATTGATGCGATCGACCGGCAAGCCTGTCGAAGGGCACGTCGAGGCTGACTCCGAAGAGTGGGCATTCCATGCCCTGGCCAATAACGGGATCATTACCGAGTCGCTGCGCCCCGAAGCTCGCGGCAGCGGGGTTGCGACTCGAACTGAAACGGCTGTTCGCGCGGAATCGCGCGCCGTCAATCCGCTGCTGCCGCCCATGGCCCCCGCGCCCGCATTAACTCCGCTGGCGCCGGTTGCACCCGTTCAACAACCCAAACCTGCCGCGCCGGCCGGAACCTTCCAGCTTCCTCCGTCGCCGACGGGCGGCTCGCAAACCTTCACGCAGCAGGCCGGTGTTCCCGCAGCGCCCGCGCCAGCCAACGGTGCTGCGCCCGGCGAAGTCCGCACTCAATTTGATAACGCCCTTGAAGGCGCGCTCGATGGAGCCAGTTCACAGATCGATTTCGATGCCCTGACCGAACGCTATCGCGGCAAAAAGGTCTGGGTCATCGATCGCGATAAAATTCGCCGCAACGTCGCCCGCGTCGTCGATCAAGCCCTTTCCCAGAGCATGGGCAAGGATGAAAACAGCACTGCGACCCGCGAGCGCGTGGCCGACGCCATCAACGAGCTGTTCAAAGATACGCGCAATCTCACCAGTCAGCATACGGCCACGAACGCGTCACTCGACAAACAGATTGGACGCCTGGCCGGCGTCATCAAGCAATTCGAGAGCGCGCTGACGATGATGCAGTCCGCCATCCGCAACATCGGTAGTGGTGGAGGGGGTGGTTACGCGCCGCGCCGTCAGCGCGGGCAGGCCGCTCCTGGTGGAAACGAGCAGAACGCCGTGCTGCTGGAGATTTTCAAGACGAACCTCGATCTGCTTCGCGGAATGGAAGAGGAAATGCGTGCCGCCAGCGATTCGTCGCTGGATGCGGTCATCGCCGAGTCAGGTGAACCGACCGACGAATCCAGCGAATCCGGCGGCGCGGCGCCGGAGGCCGCTGAAGTGGGCGCTCAAGCAGGCCCCGCACCCGAGGGTGCGGCGGAATCTTCGGAGACCACGGAAGGGTAAAGACAAACCCGTTCTCATGGCTCGCGTGCGTCAGGGCGGCGTGCGCCGGCGGTTGTTTTTCAAGCCCAACGCCTTGCTTTTGGCAAAATTCCAATTGCGAGGCATATTTGAAGTCATCGCAGAATATCGCGAACGATAGAAATTCAAGGCCAAACCGGGCGAGGCGGCAAGCCTCCCCACACCGCCACGGAGCACCCGTGAGCAAAGGAGACGCTTCGATGCTCGATCACAACACCACCGGAAGTGCGCGTCCGCACACGCCAGGCAAGCCCATCCTTAGCAGCAGCGATCAGGATCTGGGCGCAACTCAAAATGCATTGCTGCTCGGTATCGACCTGGGCACCAGCCGAAGCTCGGTCGTTGCCTACAACGGCACGCGAAAAACGGTGGAATCCTACGTCGGCTATCCCAAGGATCCGGTCAGCCGAAAGCTGCTCAAGGCCGACGTCATCTACGGCAAGGCCGCTCTCGATAACCGCCTGGCCCTCGATCTGTATCGCCCGCTGGAAAAAGGCGTTATCAAAGGCTCGGAAGACACGAACAACGATCCCGAGCGCAAGGACAAGAACCTCCAGGCTGCCAAGGCGCTGCTCCGCCACCTGGTCGATATTTCCAGCCCGGGCCGCGATGATCTCATTTACGGCGTGGTCGGCGTTCCTTCCCGCGCGACCCAGAAGAACAAGCAGGCGATTCTCGAAATCGCCCGCGAAGTGCTCGACAGCGTCATGATTGTGTCTGAGCCGTTCACGGTTGCCTACGGCATGGAAAAAATGGCCGACATTCTCGTCATCGATATTGGTGCCGGTACGACCGACTTGTGCCGAATGCACGGCACCGTGCCCGGCGACGAAGATGAAGTCAGCTATACCATCGCCGGCGACGCGATCGACCAGAAACTTTATGAACTGATCATGCAGAAGTTCCCTCGGGCACAGATCACCGTGAACATGTGCAAGTCGATCAAGGAGCAGTACGGCTTCGTCTCCGACACCAAGGATCGCGTGATCGTCACCTTCCCCGAGGACGGCAAGCCCAGCCAGCACGATGTCACCGAAGAGGTGAAGAAGGCTTGCGAAATTCTCGTCGCCCCCTGCGTGGAAGGCATCCAGAAGCTGGTCAGTACCTTCAACCCTGAATTTCAGGATCGTCTGCGAAACAACATCCTGCTTTCCGGTGGCGGCGGCCTGATGGAAGGGCTCAACGCCCGTATCGAAGAAGCCATGAAGGAATACGGCGGCGCGAAGGTCACCGTCGTCGATGAGCCGCTCTATGCCGGTGCCAATGGCGCGCTGCAACTGGCCATCGATATGCCTTCGGAATACTGGCAGCAATTGAAGTAATCACTGTTACGATTCTCGACGCTTGCGCGTCGAGGAATGAAACGAATCGCGGAGGAGCCCTCCGGTGCAAAAACCGGAGGGTTTTTCTATTGATGCATCGCTCCGAGCGACAGTCGTCCAACGGCGCTTGCAGGGGCGACAGTAATGGCCCTATAGTCTTGCTCGGACAGCTTCATGAGCAGTTACAACCTCACGCATCTCAAGCAACTGGAAGCCGAGAGCATCCACATCATCCGCGAAGTAGCCGCGGAGTTTGGAAATCCGGTGATGCTCTATTCCATCGGCAAGGACTCATCGGTCATGGTGCGCCTGGCGCAAAAGGCGTTTCACCCGGGCCGGCTTCCATTCCCGCTGCTGCACGTGGACACCACCTGGAAATTCCGGGACATGATCAAGTTCCGCGATGATTTCTGTCGGGAAAACAAGCTGGATCTGATCGTCCATACGAATTGGGATGCGGCGAAGGAAGGAATCAATCCTTTCGATTACGGCTCGAATAAATACACCGGGATCATGAAGACGCAGGCCCTGAAAGACGCACTGAACAAGCATGGATTCGATGCGGCTTTCGGCGGCGCGAGGCGCGACGAGGAAAAGAGCCGGGCCAAGGAGCGCGTCTATTCCTTCCGCGATCGCGCCCATCAATGGGACCCCAAGAATCAGCGGCCGGAGCTGTGGAATCTTTACAACGGCAAGGTGAATAAAGGCGAATCGATCCGCGTTTTCCCGCTTTCCAACTGGACAGAGCTGGATGTCTGGCAATACATCCACCTGGAGAAGATTCCCATTGTGCCGCTTTATTTTGCTGCGCCACGCCCGGTCGTGGTGCGCGATGGGTCTCTGATCATGGTGGATGACGAGCGAATGCGGCTGGAAAAAGGCGAAAAGCCGCAAACCAAGGTTATTCGCTTCCGCACGCTCGGCTGCTATCCCTTGACCGGCGCGATCGAAAGCAACGCAACGACGCTGCCGCAGATCATTGAAGAAATGCTGCTGGCGACCAACTCCGAGCGGCAGGGGCGCGTGATCGATCACGATGAAACCGGCTCGATGGAGCAGAAGAAACGCGAAGGATATTTCTAATTCCGCGCCGCATAGCGCATCGACCTAACGCATCCGCAGGCCAATGACCCAGGCAACATTCATCGAAGACATTCACGCCTACCTCGACCGCCACCAGCGGAAAGAGCTTCTGCGCTTCCTGACCTGCGGCAGCGTGGACGACGGCAAATCCACGCTCATTGGCCGGCTGCTTCACGACACGAAGATGATCTATGAAGATCAGCTTGCGGCCGTGAAGCGCGACTCGGCCAAGGTGGGCACGACGGGCGGTGAAATCGACCTGGCCCTTCTGACCGACGGCCTCAAAGCCGAGCGCGAGCAGGGCATCACCATCGATGTGGCCTATCGCTATTTCTCGACTGACAAGCGCAAATTCATCATCGCCGATACTCCCGGGCACGAGCAGTACACGCGCAACATGGCCACGGGCGCCAGCACCTGCCAGCTTGCGATTATCCTGATCGATGCCCGGCATGGCGTGGTCACGCAGACGCGCCGGCACAGCTTTATCGTCTCGCTGCTGGGCATCAAGCATGTCATCGTCGCCATCAACAAGATGGATCTTGTCGGCTACTCGCAGGAAGCCTTTGAGCGCATCAAGCAGGATTACACTGGCTTCGTTGCGAAGCTGGATGTCCCTGATGTGCAGTTCATCCCGATCTCCGCCCTCAAGGGCGACAACGTCGTCGAGAAGAGCAGCGCGATGACCTGGTATCAGGGGCCGCCGCTGCTGAATCATCTGGAGACGGTGCATATCGCCTCGGACCGGAACCTGGCGGACCTCCGATTTCCGGTGCAGTACGTGATTCGACCGAATCTCGATTTCCGCGGATTTGCCGGGACAATTGCCTCGGGAATTGTGCGGAAGGGCGATGAAATCCTGGTGCTGCCTTCGGGCAGGAAGAGCAAGGTCAAGTCGATTTCGACTTACGAAGGTGAACTGAGCGAAGCCTTCTCACCCATGGCGGTGACGCTCACGCTGCAAGACGAAATCGACGTGAGTCGCGGCGACATGCTCGTTCATCCGGCCAACGCGCCGCAGGTGGCGCATCAGGTCGAGGCAATGGTCGTCTGGATGAATGAGAAGCCATTCTCTCCCGGCAAGAGCTATTGGATTAAACAGACCAGCCGACTGGTTTCCGGAGAAATCGCGGAAGTTCGCTATGGCGTCGATGTCAACACGCTGGAGAAGCGGCCGATCACGCAGCTTGCGCTCAATGAAGTCGGGCACGTGTTGCTGAGCCTCAATCAGCCGATCGCGTTCGATCCTTATAAGGCCAATCCCGCGACCGGGGCATTCATTATCATCGATCGCCTGAGCAACAACACCGTCGGCGCGGGAATGATCCTCGAGCAGCAGGATCGCCGACCGGCAGGGGATCATTGGGCCCAGGCGCCTGTCGCCAATCGCCTCCATGCTTCGCAAACGCAAATTAGCTCATCGCAGCGCGAAGCGCGATTTGGGCATAAGCCGTTCACGCTTCTGCTGACTGGACTCACCGGCTCGGGCAAAGCCGATCTGGCTTTTTCGCTGGAGCGCCGGCTCTTCCATGCGGGGCATGCGGTGACAGTGCTGTATGGGCAGAACATGCGGCAGGGACTCTGCCGGGATCTTGGATTCACCGCCGACGACCGTTCGGAAAATCTTCGTCGCAGCGCCGAGGTGGCCAAGATCATCAATGACGCCGGCATGATTTGCATCGCTGCGTTTGTTGCGCCACATGATTCTGTTCGTCAGCGCGTTCGACAAACGATCGGAGCCGAGCGGTTCGTCGAAGTCTTCCTCAATGCGCCGCTGGAGTATTGCAAGCAACGCGATGTCACCGGAGCCTACGCGCTGGCCGAAGCCGGCAAGCTCACCAGCTTCCCCGGTGTTAGCGCCACCTTCGAGCCGCCCCCTGATCCTGATTTGGAATTGGCAACGGACCAGATTCCTCTGGATCAGCAGGTCGAAGCCACGCTGTCACGTCTGAAACAGCGTGGGCTCATTCCATAATTGCTCCGCGCGCGGTCCGGCGCATGTATTGCAATTCACCCGAAAACGCATTCTGTGCGCCCGATTTTGCCTAGAAAATAGGCGAATGGTTCTTTATCGAAGAACGTTTGCCTACATGCTGCGCACAAATTTGGTTCGGCTGAGGGATGAGAAGACTTGCTGGGGAGCAAGGCATTCAATTGTGGCGGCTTGCGTATGCAAGGCATTGCCGCCGCTAAGGTTAAGTGAGATTTGTTCGGCTCAGTCGGGTAAAGTTGTTATTGGTCTTCATGCGCTGTAACATAACGGACTTTCCATCGAAATCGGGTTTCGGGTTTTCTTAATGAGTAAGCAGATGACTGGTCTACCTCCTGCCCAGGGTTTGTACGATCCGCGCAATGAACACGATGCATGTGGCGTTGGGTTTGTGTGCCACATTAAAGGACAGGCATCCCACGAAATCGTCTCGAACGCGCTCCTCATGCTGGAGCACATGAATCATCGCGGCGCGTGTGGCTGCGAGGAGGACAGCGGCGACGGAGCCGGCATTCTGGTCCGAATCCCCGACGGCTTTCTGCGAGCCAAGTGTCGCGACCTGGGCATCACGCTGCCTCCCTCGGGCAATTACGCGGCGGGAATGATTTTCCTGACTCAGGACGCCGTTGCCCGGCGCAAGTGTGAGCAGGTCTTCGAGCGCACCGTTCGCCAATATGGGATGGAAGTGCTCGGCTGGCGCGATGTGCCGGTCGATAACAAGCACGTCGGCCCAACGCCTCGTAGATCAGAGCCCAAGGTTCGTCAGGTTTTCATCGGAATGGGCTCGACGTTCTACAACCGCACCGAATTTGAGCGCCGGCTGTATATCGTCCGTCAGCGCGCCGAAAACGTTATCGAATTTGAATCGCCGGAAATCTCAGCCGCGGCCCGCGAGGATTTTTACATCTGCTCCCTGTCGGCCAATCGCATGGTCTACAAGGGCATGCTCACCGCGACGCAGCTTCGCCAGTATTACCTGGACCTTCAGGAGCCGGCCTTCACCAGCGCGCTGGCGATGGTGCACAGCCGATTTTCGACCAATACGTTTCCATCCTGGCGGCTGGCGCATCCCTTCCGCTGCCTCGCTCATAATGGCGAGATCAACACCCTCCGCGGGAACCGTAACTGGATGCGCTCGCGCTATGGCTCGCTGCGATCCGACATCTTCGGCGATGAGCTCAACAAGCTTTATCCGGTTCTGACCGAGAGCGGCTCCGACTCAGCGACGCTCGACAACGCAATGGAATTCATGCATGCCGCGGGCCGCTCGCTTCCGCACACGGTGCTGATGCTGATCCCCGAAGCCTGGCAAAAGCATGAGCTGATGGACCCGGATCTGAAGGCCTTTTACGAGTACCACGCCTGCCTGATGGAGCCGTGGGATGGCCCCGCTTCCATCGCGTTCACCAATGGCGATGTGATCGGGGCGGTGCTCGATCGCAATGGTCTGCGCCCCAGCCGGTATTACGTCACTAAAGATGATCTGGTCATCATGGCCAGCGAAGTGGGCGTGCTGCCGGTTGCGCCGGAGCGCGTGGTTCAGAAATGGCGACTCCAGCCGGGCAAGATCTTCTTCGTGGATATGAAGCAGGGTCGCATCGTCGATGATCGCGAAATCAAGGCGGAGCTGGTCGATAAGCGCCCCTGGCGGCGCTGGCTGGAAGAGAACCTCATCAGCCTCGATGACCTGCCGACGCCGACGACGGTTCATCAGCCCGATCATGAAACGCTGCTGGTTCGCCAGCATGCGTTTGGCTACACGAACGAAGACATCAAGATCGTTCTGAGCCCGATGGCTATGAACGGCGTCGAAGGGCTTGGCTCGATGGGCGCTGATACGCCGATCGCCTGCCTGAGCGACAAGCCGCAACTGCTCTACAACTATTTCCGCCAGCTCTTCGCGCAGGTGACCAATCCGCCGCTGGATGCCAACTTTGAAGAGTTGGTGACGTCGCTGATTACTTATTTGGGTCGAGAAGGCAACTTGCTGGATGAATCGCCGCGGGCGGCACATCTGGTCAAGCTTCGCCAGCCGATCTTAAGCAACATTGATCTGGCCAAACTCCGCGAGATTCGCGCGGGTGAGCTGCGCTCGACCACACTGCCCATGCTTTTCCGCGTAGCCGATGGTGAAGCCGGTTTGGAAAGGGCGATGGATGAACTTTGCAAGGCTGCCGCCGATGCGGTGCGCGAAGGCGCTTCGATTTTGATTCTGTCGGATCGAGGCGTCGGACCGGATCTGGCTCCGATTCCCAGCCTGCTTGCGACGGCTGCCGTCCATCATCACTTAATTCGCGAAGGTACACGCACGCAATGCGGCCTGGTCGTTGAAACAGGTGAGGCCCGCGAAGCTCACCATTTCTGCCTGCTCATCGGCTACGGCGCTGGTGCGATCAATCCGTATGTCGCGTTTGAAACGCTGGCCGACATGCAGATTTCTGGAATGCTGCCGAAGGATCTGTCCTTCGACCAAGCCAAGAAGAATTACATCAAGGCAGCAAATAAGGCGATTATTAAAGTTGCATCGAAGATGGGGATCTCCACGGTGCAGAGCTACCGCGGGGCGCAGATTTTCGAAGCGATTGGCCTCAGCAAGGCCCTTGTCGAAAAGTATTTCACAGGAACTTCGTCACGGCTCAATGGAATCGGAGTCGATGTCGTCGCGCGCGAAAGCCTGCTGCGACATCGTCACGGCTTTCCGCCGGTGAAGGTCAACGGTGAAGTGCTCGAGAACGGCGGCTTCTACCAGTGGCGTCGCGACGGCGAATACCACATGTGGAACCCGGAAACCGTCGCCAAGCTGCAGCAGGCGGTGCGCATCACGGGGCTGCCGACCTTCCGCGAATACAGCAAGCTGGTGGATGATGAATCGCGCCATCGGTGCAACATTCGCGGCTTGCTGAATTTCAAGAAGTCTTCCAATTCAGTGCCACTCGATCAGGTCGAGCCGGCCAGCGAAATCGTCAAGCGCTTCGTAACCGGCGCGATGAGCTTTGGCTCGATCAGCAAGGAAGCTCACGAGAACCTTGCCATCGCGATGAACCGCATCGGCGGCAAGAGCAACACCGGTGAAGGTGGCGAAGATCCCAACCGATTCACCAAAGACGAGAACGGCGACCTTCGTCGCAGCGCGATCAAGCAGGTGGCCTCCGCCCGCTTCGGCGTGACCGTCGAGTACCTCGTCAACTGCGACGAGCTTCAGATCAAGATGGCGCAAGGCGCTAAGCCCGGCGAAGGCGGACAGCTTCCGGGCCACAAGGTGGATGAGTACATCGGCAAGGTGCGCCACTCGACACCGGGCGTCGGGCTGATTTCGCCGCCGCCGCATCATGACATTTATTCCATCGAGGATCTGGCGCAGCTCATCCACGATCTCAAGAACGTCAATCCCACCGCGCGAATCAGCGTGAAGCTGGTCAGCGAAGTGGGCGTTGGCACCGTCGCCGCGGGCGTCGCCAAGGCCAAGGCCGATCACATTCTGATTTCCGGTGACGGCGGCGGAACTGGCGCGAGTCCGCTGACCAGTATCAAGTATGCGGGCCTGCCCTGGGAACTAGGCATCGCCGAGACTCAACAGACGCTGGTGATGAACGACCTGCGCGGTCGAATCGTTCTGCAATGCGACGGCCAGCTTAAGACTGGTCGGGACGTTGTAATCGCTGCTCTCTTAGGTGCGGAGGAATTTGGCTTCTCCACCGCACCATTGATCGCCTCCGGCTGCATCATGATGCGCGTCTGCCATCTGAATACCTGCCCGGTCGGCATCGCCACGCAGGACCCCGAGCTTCGCCGAAAGTTCGCGGGCAAGCCCGAGCACGTGATCAACTTCATGTTCTTCGTGGCTGAAGAAGTTCGCCTGCTGATGGCCGAGCTGGGTTTCCGCAAGGTCGAAGAAATGGTCGGCCGATCCGATCTGCTGGAATTCCAGGATCTTTCAGATCATTGGAAGGCCAAGCATCTGGATCTTTCGCCGATCCTCTATCAGCCGGCGGCGGCCAAGGGCGTGGCGATCCGCAACGTGCAGAAGCAGGATCATGGATTGGCCGAATCGCTGGATCATCGCAAGCTCATCCCGCTGGCTGCGCCTGCGATCGAAAAAGGCGAAAAAGTCCAAGGCGAACTGGAGATTAAGAACACGAATCGTACCGCCGGCGCTACCCTTTCGGGCGAGATTGCCAGGAAGTATGGCCAGAAGGGCTTGCCTGACGACACGATCACGCTGAAGTTCACCGGCTCGGCCGGTCAGAGCTTCGGCGCTTTCCTCGCCCATGGCGTCACGATGTTACTGGAGGGCGACGCCAACGATTACGTCGGCAAGGGCCTTTCGGGCGGCCGCATCGCGGTCTATCCGCCGCGAAATGCCACTTTCAAAGCCGAGCAGAATATCATTGCCGGCAACGTCATCGGGTATGGCGCGATTGAAGGTGAGTTATACATCCGCGGCGTGGTCGGCGAACGCTTCTGCGTGCGAAATTCCGGCGCCAAGGCGGTCGTCGAAGGGTGCGGAGATCATGGTTGCGAATACATGACCGGCGGGCGAGTTGTCGTCATTGGACGGACCGGTCGCAACTTCGCCGCCGGTATGAGCGGTGGCATCGCCTACGTCTACGATGATCTCGGGCAATTGCCCCAGCTTGTGAATCATGATCTGGTATCGCTGGAGCCGGTCGACCAGCCTCAGGAAATTCAGACGCTGCGATATCTCCTGGAGAATCATGCGAAATTCACCGGCAGCCCCGTCGCCCGGCAGATACTCGATCACTGGGATGACGAGCTTCGCCGGTTCGTCCGCGTGATGCCTAATGACTATCGCCGTGTTCTCGAGCATCAGGCCGACATCGAAGCCCGCGCCGCCGCTCTGTCCAAGCGGCAGGGGGCGGCCGTTTAGTGAAGATATGGAAAAACTGATAGACAGACTTGAAAATGTGCTGAAGCGCGTTTTTCGCGGTGCCACCACCGAGCTCGAAGTGGTGCGGCCGGGAGGAAAGATCGGTGGCTTCCTGATCTGGAGTGGGTTCGAAGGCGTGGAGCAGATCGATCGCCAGCGTGAACTCGCGCGCGTGATTCATGAGAAACTGCGGGTCGATGATCTGTCTCGGGTGACCACGATTCTTACGATGACGCCCGAGGAAACCGCGGCGATGAAAGAATCTGCGTCCGCTGAATAGTCGTACAATATGCTAGTTTGAAACTGGTCCGCACACCAGAAAAAGTTGTTGATTCTCCGTTCGTCTTTTATCGAAGGCCTGAATAACGATCATGGGTAAGCCAACCGGTTTTAAAGAGACTCACCGCGAACTGCCGTCCCGGCGTCCGGTGGAGCTGCGCGTCCTGGACTGGGACGAAATCTACCTCGAGTTTCCCGAAGACAAGCTGCGGGCGCAGGGCGCGCGCTGCATGGATTGCGGCATTCCCTTCTGCCACAACGGCTGTCCGCTGGGCAATATCATCCCCGAGTGGAATGACCTGGTTTACAAGAACCGCTGGCACGATGCGCTGGAGATGCTTTTCAAGACCAACAACTTCCCGGAGTTCACGGGCCGCGTCTGCCCGGCTCCCTGCGAAGAAGCTTGCGTTTTGAACATCAATGAGAAGCCTGTCACCATCAAGCTGATCGAGCAGAATATCATTGATCACGCTTATGCCCATGGCTGGATCAAGCCCAATCCGCCCGAAAAGCGCACCGGAAAAAAAGTAGCCATCATCGGCTCCGGACCTGCGGGACTGGCCTGCGCCGCGCAGCTCAACAAGGCCGGACACTGGGTCACCGTCTTCGAGCGCGCCGACCGCATCGGCGGCCTGCTGATGTATGGCATCCCCAATTTCAAGCTCGATAAAAAAGTGGTCGATCGGCGGATCAAGCTGATGGAAGCCGAGGGAATCAAATTCCAGGCCAACGCGAACGTCGGCTTTAATGTCAAAGTCGATGACCTTCGTCGCGATTTTGATGCCATCATCCTGTGCGGCGGCGCAACGCAGCCGCGCGATTTGAACGTGCCTGGCCGGGAACTCAGCGGGATCTATCCCGCCATGACCTACCTCACCCAGCAGAACAAGCGCAATCTGGGTGATGGCGTCGAAAGCGAACAGGTCATCGACGCGCGCGACAAACACGTGATCATCCTCGGCGGCGGCGATACCGGCGCTGACTGTTTGGGCACCGCTGTCCGGCAGGGATGTAAGAGCGTCAAGCAGTTTGAATTACTCCCGCGTCCCCCCGAATCGCGCACGAACGAAATGCCCTGGCCCTACTGGCCCATGATCTTCCGCACCAGTTCCGCCCACGAAGAAGCGAATACGCTGGCCGGTTCGGAAATCCGCGACTTTGCCATCAACACCAAGTCCTTCAGCGGCGCGAATGGCGCGGTCAATAAACTTCACGCGGTCCGCCTGGAATGGGGCAAGGGTGCTGACGGCCGATATCAGATGAAGGAAGTCGCCGGCAGCGAATTCACGCTGGATTGCGATTTGTGCCTGCTGGCGATGGGCTTCGTCCACCCCGAGCATGCCGGTCCGATCGACCAGCTTGGGCTCAAGAAAGACGCACGCGGCAACGTGGTCGTTGATCAGAAATATATGTCGAGCCTCGATGGCGTCTTTGCCGCCGGCGACATGCGCCGCGGCCAGAGCCTGATCGTCTGGGCCATCAGCGAAGGACGCTGTGCCGCCAATGGCGTGGATCAGTACCTGATGGGCTACTCGGAGCTGCCGTATTTGAAGCTGTTTTAGGTCCGAATTTGATGGCTTTGGAGTGCCCCCAAGAGGCATGCCGCAATTCAAACTGCACTATCAAGCTCATTCGGGCAAAGCGGGACATGGCCACCTGCCGCTTTGCGAGCTGGCACTCATTGGGCCAATCCGCCGAGTTCCAATCATTGCCGTTGTGGATAGTGGGGCAACCCACCCGATGTTTCCGGCTTCTGCCGCCATGGATGCGGGCATTGATTTGAGCCGCGCACGTCCCATATCGGTCGATTTCGGTGGATCAACCACTGTGGGCAAACTTGTCCGGACCTACATAGAATTCCTAGGATTATCTGAGCGCCGCTTATGTCCGGATGTCATATTCGTGGAAGAGGAAATGAAACTGGGATATGCGATGCTCGGCCGACGAGGCATATTTGCCCAGTTCGCTGAAATCGCTTTTGCCGAGAAGATCAGCCCTGGCCGAATTATTTTTCGGTGGTGAAAGGTTTTGGAAATGCCAGCCACGACGATGCAGTTTAAGGAATTCATTGATCTTCTGCTTGTGCGCCTTTACGAATTGGATCGAGCCGAGGGGGGTGGTTTTTTTGATATCAACTCCATTGCGAGAGAGGTGAAAGACCCGGTCCCTTCAAACTGGTCGTTTGACGCTGCGAAGGTTTTAGAAACGCGAGGCCTGGCGCAATGCATTTATACTTTTGGCGGAGCGCAGGCGCAGCTCACAGGCGAAGGTCGCCTTTATGTCGAAGAGGAACGTGGAACCACGCGGAAAATCCGTGAAGCCCCAGCAAATTACTTCAACGTAAATATTTCAGGGAATAACAACCAGATTGCGGCGGGTCACCATCATCAGGGGACCACGCAAACATTGACATTGGAACAGGAACGTGAGCCGGCCTTTCGTCTGCTGGACGAAGCCACGAAGGCCCTGCAAGACGACCAAACCTTGAATGGCGCCACGCGAGCGGAAGGACAAACTTATCTGGAACTGCTGCGGCTCCAGCTAAGGAAACAGGAGCCAGACAGGTCATTGGTTGCGGCGGTATTGGAACCCTTGAGCAAGATATCGTCGATTGCCGGCAATATCGCGACGCTTATCCGCCTTTTCAATGCCTGGCAATAGGCCGCTTGACATCGCTGATTGCAAGTGGTGCAGGAGCCTTGCCCGCAAGGATTTCTCGCGATCAATTTGATTTGCCCATCGGGCATAGCTACACCTTGAACTATGCCCCGAAAGTATGTGTATGCCTGCATCGCGATCCTGACCCTCACCGCGCTTTACGTCTGCGCAACTGGGCTGCCGTTGATCTGGGATGGGGCCTTTCAGCTTTCGGTGACGCTCATTCGCGAGCGGCCGTTTGTCTACCTGACGCGCTTCCACACGCTGATTCTCTGGTGGCCGGTCATCTGGGCGAGCCGATTCACCAGTAATCCATGGATCCTCCAGGCGATCTATGGATTTCCATTTATCATTGCGCCGGCGCTGAGCGTGCTGGTGTCATGGTGGATTGTCCGCCGACATGCGCCCTGGGTGATCATCTGGGTGATTTTCGGCGTCGCCGCCGGCACGCTGTGCGGACAGGTCTTCATCATCAATGACAGCATCTGGCAGCAGACGCTTTTCTGGCCCTTGTTTCTCTGCGTATTCGTCCCGCTGACACGGCCGCAGTTTGTCGTGCTGGGCGTCCTTGCGATCTTTCAATTCGTTCATCAGATCGGCGTACCGCTGCTTTTTGGCGCGGCACTGGCGGGTGTCATCATTTCGATCTTCGACGTTCCTAATCGACGCATGCTCCTGCGGCGCTCCGCGGTGATGGTCACGCTTTTTGTCTGGGCTGTGGCCAAAATCTATGTCACAAACCACATTTCCTGGCTTGAAGACACCTATGCCGAGCAGGAGTTTGGCTGGAGTCTGGCAGTGCAGCGTTTTCAAATGGGAGTCGAGGGTTGGCCCCTCGCCGGGCTGACTTGGATCTGGTTTGCGGCGCTGTTCGCATTGATTCAGCCCTATCTGAAGAATCGCCTGCTACGAACTTTCCTCGGCTGGGCCGCTTGCGGCTTCGCGCTTGTCGCTGGAGCGATGTGGATCCACTGGGCCTCCGATGGACACCTCTGGTACAAGGCGCTGGACTACCGCCGATGGATTCTGCCCCTTTCCTTTCCTTTTTTCACATTAGCAATAGTTGAAGCATGTGTGCGCGCGAGAAGGATCCAGTCGACAGGCGCGAAGGAAACAAACATGGATGGACCGGGTCGCGGTCGTTTGGCCTGCATCGTCGCCTGCATCTTTGCCGCAGTGCTGGCAACTCAAGGCACCGTCTGGTCGCGCATGTTCCACCGTCTACTCGTGCAGGTGAATTCATCGCCCGCCCCCGCGGTCGCGCTGGAGTCATTCGAATGGGTTCGCGACACGCCGCTCGACCATTGGGGCACATGCGATGCCGTGACGCTTCTGGAAGGCAAGACGCCGCATAAACTGCTGGTGATGCAGAAGGGGATGCCGCGCTTGCGCGCCAATCCGCCCGTTGTTCCCAACCAAGGCTGGTTCTGGCGGCCGCACCTGCATCCGCCGCCACCAGGCCCGGGCGGATGGTTTGATTTTGCGCCGATCCTCAAGGAAATTGCGAAGCAGCCGCCGACAACGAGGCCGGCGGCACCTGTGAATCGCGACGCTTCAACTCATTTGCCTTGAGGCAAGGAAATCATGTCCGCTCCCGCGGCGAGTCTTGCTGTGCCAGAAATATCCAATCGATCAGCCAGCGATCGCACCCGTTTGCTGGCCATCGCGATCTTCGCCATCCTCTCCTGCTATTGCGCCTTCACCTCGCAGGGTTTTGTGGCAGCCGACGCGTGTATGCATTACCTGTACGCGCGATTCGCGATCCACGAGCCAGCGTATCTGGTCGATGTGTGGGGAAGGCCGCTGGTCACTGCGCTTTATGTGCTCCCGGCCGCGTGGGGCGGCAGGCTCGCGGTGCGCTGCGTCTGCCTGGTCGTCGCCATTCTTAGTGCCGATGTCGCTTATCAGATCGCGCGGGGGCAGAAGCTCCGCTGGCCGGTGCTTGCGCTGCTCTTCACTCTCGGGCAGCCTTTGCTGTTTCTGTATTCCTTTGGCGAGATGACCGAGCTGCCGTTTGCGCTGCTGCTTGGCCTGGCATTTCTGGCGTATCAGCGCAA
>JANWHF010000203.1 GCA_025450555.1 Tepidisphaeraceae bacterium
CATCATTGGCAAAGTCACGCAGCCGCTGTTGCGCTTCGTCAATCTGCCTCTGGAGATCGCGCAACTCGCCATATTGCAATCGGGCGGCAGCTTCCCAGTTCCCCTGCCGCTGCGCCTGCTCCAGCTCAACGCGCTTCTGATCCATCTGCTCCTGGAGCTCCTTGATCTTGCGCATCGCGCCAACTTCATTTTCCCAGCGCGTCATCAGGCGCGTGTTGTTCTCCTGAAGGTCCGACAGCTCTCGCTCGGCCTTCTGAAGCTGCTGCTTCGAAGCCGAGTCTTTTTCGTGACGAAGTGCCTCGATTTCGATCTGAAGCTGCATGATCCGCCGACGCACCTGGTCCAGCTCGGCGGGCATCGAGTCGTTCTCGATGCGCAGGCGCGACGCGGCTTCGTCGATCAGGTCGATCGCCTTATCAGGGAGGAACCGGTCGCTGATGTAGCGATCGGACAAGACCGCGGCTGAGACGATCGCTGAGTCGGTGATGCGCACGCCATGATGCGTCTGATAGCGCTCCTTCAGGCCGCGAAGAATAGCGATGGTGTCTTCGACCGTCGGCTGTCCGACGTAGATCGGCTGGAATCGCCGCTCCAGAGCCGCATCCTTCTCGATATGCTTCTGATATTCATCGAGAGTCGTAGCGCCGATGGTGCGCAGCTCCCCGCGCGCCAAGGCCGGCTTCAGAAGATTGCCGGCATCCATGGAACCTTCAGCCTTGCCCGCGCCGACGACCGTATGCAACTCGTCGATGAACAGGATGACTTGTCCATCGCTTTGCGTGACTTCCTTGATGACCGCTTTGAGACGATCCTCAAATTCGCCACGGAATTTCGCTCCCGCGATCAGCGCGCCCATGTCCAGCGCGATGATCCGCTTGCCCTTCAGCACGTCCGGCACATCGCCATTGACCATACGAATGGCAAGGCCTTCGACGATCGCAGTTTTGCCGACACCGGGCTCGCCGATCAGCACGGGATTGTTCTTTGTTCGTCGCGCCAGCACCTGCATCGTCCGGCGGATTTCTTCATCGCGGCCGATGACCGGATCAAGCTTGCCCTGCCGGGCCGCTTCAACCAGATCGCGGCCATATCGCTGTAGCGCCTGGTATTTGTCTTCGGGATTCTGATCGGTGACGCGCTGACCCCCTCGAACATCCTTAAGTGCGCCAAGAATTGCATTGTGGTTGACGCCGCTCGCGGCAAGGATGTCGCGCGCCTCGCTCTTGACGCTGGCCAAGGCCAGCATCAGATGCTCGGTTGAGGTGTATTCGTCCTTCAGCCGATCGGCTTCCTTCTGCGCGGTTGTGAAGACGTCATTCGTCGCACGGTTCACGCCCAGATGAGTGCCGGTGGCGGCGGGCAGCCGATCGAGCTGCTGCTCAACCGCCTGGGTAATCTGCCCAATATTGGCTCCGAGTTTTTGGAGGAGCGGATTGACCACGCCCTCCTTTTCCTCGAGCAATGCCTGAAGCAGATGAAGTGGGAGCAATTCGGGGTTATTACGCTGCTGCGCCAGCTCCTGAGCGCGAGCGACGGCCTCCTGGGCCTTGATGGTTAGTTTATCGAATCGCATGGTGATAGGTTCCTTCCGCGCCCGGCGAATGCCGGGTGCTCAGTAAGCTATACTGCAAAAGCAGGGCCAAGGTTCGTGTGAATTTCACACGAACGAAGCGATAAATGGCGGCGGGTCCATCCTTTAAAAATGGACAACAACCGCACCTTTTCCACACGAATTGCCGGGGAAAACCAGCTCTGGGAATTAACAGGGCTCAGGGAACTGCTGGAGTGGCAGGTGTTGCTGGATCAATGCTCGCGTCGCCTGACAGGCTTGGCATCATCCGCCGATCCAGATGAATCGGCGAGTTGCTCGGCCGTCTGGTAGCGCGTGTATTGAAAGAAAAAGGATGGGATCGCCAGCAGCAGCGTGCAGACGCCCGCGACGACCGCATGCGTCGGAACCTGATGCAGCGATGGCAGCGTCCGATAACGCACAAGCACGATCGTCGCCGCCGACCCTATCACAACCATCGCGGCTCCCGACAAGCTCGTATAGAGCATGATCACATTGCGATAGAACATCAGCACCGGAGCGCCGACGATCACTGCCGCCGCGAACGCCACGAAGAATGTCCCGATGACATTGATCCCCGAGCTGGCAGTCGCCACCCAGCCCAAGGCGGCAGCGGTCAATCCCACCGCCAGAGCCGACACCCATCGCGTGTAATGCCACGTCGCAAACCCCGCGATCACTGCCGCAAGCAGCATCCCGATCGGCAGCGAGTCGATCAGCATGCCAAGGGCGGCGCCAATCAAGAGGCCGCAAAGAATCGATTGAATGGTCGTCACCAGCCTGAAAACCTGAATGCCCCATAACAAAAATGCAAAGCCCATTAACGCCAGGGACATGCCCACGAACGTGCCAATGTCAGACGTCGGCACGATCACCCGATCGGGCAGCTGTTCAAACGTCTTGATGAAGGCGTGAGCGAGCAGCATTTGGCGATGGCATCTCCACCTGCATGCGCAGCCGAGTACCACGTTTCTCATTCGACCAGCACAGCGTTAAAACATGAATGAGTCAGGACCCAAATGCTTCTTGCGGCAGAATCGAGCCGACCCTTGCCAGACATGGCGATGGCGCTACAATCGCGCCGCTTGGCTGAAGTGGCTGAATCCATCCTGCTCCTGCACGTGACCGGCGAAGACAAGCCGGGCATCACGGCTTCCCTCACGCGCATCCTCGGCCGCCAGCAGGTTGAAATTCTCGACATCAACCAGACGGTCATTCATAAGACGCTTCTGTTGGGCATGCTCGTGCGGATTCCGCCGGAGGTGGAATCGACTGCAGTCCTCAAAGATCTGCTTTTCACGGCTCATCATGCATCGTTGCAGCTGCGCATCACGCCAGTCGATGACGATCAATATGATGCCTGGGTCCAGCGGCAGGGAAAGCCGAGATATATCCTCACGCTGCTGGCGCGGCGATTGGCCGCCGAGCATCTGGCGGCGGTGTCGTCGGTGATTGCAGATCAGGAAATGAATATCGACATCATCACGCGTTTATCGGGGCGTCCGCCTCGAGAGGATGATGGACGGCCACGCCGCGCGTGCGTCGAGTTCTCGATTCGCGGGCAGCCGCGCGATGAAGATGCGCTACGCGCTGCTTTGATGGCAACCACGCAGCAACATCCGGTCGATATCGCCTGGCAGCGGGACAATATCTATCGCCGGATTCGTCGCCTCGTCGCCTTCGACATGGATTCGACGCTGATCCAGCATGAAGTGATCGATGAGCTGGCGCGCGACGCCGGCGTCTATGACAAAGTCGCCGCCATCACCGAATCGGCCATGCGTGGCGAACTGGATTTCAACCAGTCGCTCATCCAGCGCGTCGCGCTGCTCAAAGGTTTGCGCGCCGCGACGCTTGAACGCATTGCCAATCGCCTGACACTCAGCGAGGGAGCCGAGCGGCTGATCTGCGCCCTCAAATCGTTTGGATACAAAACCGCCATTATCTCCGGCGGATTCGCCTTTTTCGGAAATGTGCTGCGCGATCGGCTGGGCATCGATTACGTCCGCACCAACGATCTGGAAGTAGAGCAAGGCGTGCTGACCGGCCGCGTAAAGGGCGAAATCATCAACGCCGCCCGCAAGGCGCAGTTGCTCCAGGAGATTGCCGCGCAGGAAAACATCTCTTTGCAGCAGACGATCGCCGTAGGAGACGGCGCCAATGATCTTCCGATGCTCGCCGCCGCGGGGCTCGGGATTGCTTTTCATGCCAAGCCCCTCGTCGCGCAAAGCGCGCGGCACAAAATCTCCACCCTCGGGCTGGATTCAATTCTCTATCTGATTGGCGTCCGAGATCGCGATCTGACGGCATAGACGAACCGGAATTCAAAGAGTCGCACATGCAGTTTGTGCCGTCCGGACGCGCTCTTTCGTTTCGTCGCATGTTCCAAATGTCTCAAAAAGGACGCCCCGCGACCGGATCGACATCGACCCCTCGGCTACAGCGCTCCAAACGTCTGATACGCGCTTCGACCGGTAAAGAAGAAGTTCTGGTCGGTACTGGTCGAGGTGAGTCCATCATAATCCAGGTCGCAGTTTTCCCAGCCGGTGTTGGCCGGGTTGTGGCCGCGGCCGATGATCAGCTGGTTCACATCCTGGGAGTCGAAGATGCCGTCGCAATTCACATCTCCGTAGTAGGTGAACTTGATGAGGATCTGGTTGAAGTCCGGCAAGTTCACGCCATCGAAGCTGCTATCGCCCCAGTCATTGTTGTCCATGGAGCCCATGGCTCGGGCGCCGATGCTGAAGTTGGCGTCGTAGTTGGCTTCACTGCTGGTGATGCCGGTGCCGCTCCAATCCAAATTGGTGGTGATGCCGGCCTGCATCAGGTTGAAGACCTGCGTCTTGGTGGCTGATTCGTTGGCGGGGGCGTACTTGAGGATCATGTCGTTGTCGCCCATGTCCAAAGTGCCGCCGGTGGAGATGTTCAGGCCGCCGGCATCCACCACGGCGACATTGCGGTTGGCGTGCTTGGAGTAGTCGTTGTTGGTGGCGGAGGATTGGGCCAGAACCACCTTGGCTCCCGCGGCGATTCCCAGATTTGTGAAATTGACTTGACGGATGCCCGAGAGCGCGGCGGCGGGGATGGTTGTCGTTCCCGAATTGACAGTCAGCGAGATCGAGCCGGAGCCGGGGTTGAGGGTGACGCCGGCGGTGTCGTTGATGGTGATGGAGTCGTTGCCGGTCGAGGCGTTGATCGTGGCGGGCGTGGGGCCGGTGACGGAGATGCTGTCGTTGCCGCCGTCGTCGCTGTAGCTCAGGCGGGAGATCATGGAGCTGTTGTAATTGCGAACTGCCCCGCCGAGGTTGATGATGAAGAGCCCGGAGGCGTTGGTGAAGGAGACGGTGTCGTCGGCGGAGGTGCCGGTGAGAGAGAGCGTGCCGTTGGAGACGCTCGGGGCGGCGTAGACCGTTACGGGCAGCGGCAATGCGGCAAAGGTACCACTCGAATTCGTGACGGACGTTTGAATTTGAAGCGGAACAGTGCCAGAAGCGTTTGCATACGTATGCACTACAACCGTTGATGTGCCAGGATATGTCTGGACAGCTGAGCCGTCGCCCCAATTGAGCGACCACGACTGAGCAGGGTCACCGGCGGGACTGGTATAGTTAAGAGTCAGCGCATATGAGGTTCCCGCAAATTCCGCCGATGGCCCGGTTGCAGACACACTCGGCGCCCCCGCCGTTCCTATTTCGATACTGCTAAGCGCTGCCACATTGCCGTTAAACACATCCACGTCAACCGGGCCGGACACGCCAGCCACCGTGGTGGATCCGAGCTGCCAGAACG
The DNA here is from genome assembly GCA_025450555.1 of Tepidisphaeraceae bacterium. Classification (GTDB taxonomy): domain Bacteria; phylum Planctomycetota; class Phycisphaerae; order Tepidisphaerales; family Tepidisphaeraceae; genus JANWHF01. The sequence goes on from JANWHF010000203.1 coordinate 5,360, forward strand.
CCCAGTTGCTCCAAGTGCCCGTATGCGGAGGATTAAAGGTCGGATCGGCAATCCAAAGGGGATACGAGCTAAGCGCGGACGTAAGATAATTGGTCGCAAAATCAGTATTTGCGTAAATGATCGGGTCGATTCCGGTCTCGGCCCGCACCTCGCTGATCCACTGTTCGACCCAGTTTGTCAATGATGCACCCGCCCCTTCCTCGACATCCGCAACAGGCTTCAAATAGCCAGCGGAGAGATAGGGGCGAATAATGCTGACGAAATGCCGAGCCTCGGTAACCGGATCGCCCAAGTCAGGGCGCACAAGATCGTATGCTCCCATGAGCACGCCCGCGTCATGCCCATTCTGCATGTTTGCCGAAAACGTTGCGTCGTCTGCGCCGCCTGCTCCTTCTGTGGCCTTTGCAAATGCAAACACATTACCGGCGGCGTATACCTGCGCCCAATTCACGGTACCCTGATAATGTGACACGTCGATTCCCGCGAGTGTTCCCGCCAACGTTGCGGCGGAGACGTCAAACGTGAACTGATTTGATCCGCCATTGCTATTGATGACCTGCACGTACCAAGCAGCGGGCACATTCCCGAAATTCGGAGTTATTGTAATAGAATTGCTCCCGCTGCGGGAAAGAACCGGACGGTTTAGGTAAGTGACGCCATTCGTCACGTCGCGTAGAGTGACTGTTGCGGTCGCGTCGAAGTTGCTGCCGTTGATTGTAAACTGCCCGGGAGCCCCTAATGCCGTCGGCTTGTTCGGGATAACTCCCGTTATCGTCGCTGGACTTAGGTCTTCTGACCAAAGGTCAACGTTTGCGTCGCGCGTGTACGGATCTGGCCCACTCGCGCGCCAGCCGTATGGATCG
>JANWHF010000204.1 GCA_025450555.1 Tepidisphaeraceae bacterium
AAATTCCCAACCTTTTCCAGGGCGTGGGCCTTGGGAATGGTTTTGCTGCTCATCTCCGAGCCAGTCAAATCATGCAAACCCAGGAAGAGCGGATCAATGCAATGCACCAGAGGGTTATCGACCTGGAAATAAGAAAGATGTTCGATTCCCCGACGCTTCATATCCGCCAGCGCACCGCTGCGATCGAGCGCGCGAAGCGAGCCGCCATGTCCATCGGGACTCAGTGCCAACGAATCTTTCTCCGCAAGCAGGAGCCGGCCATCCATCGAGAAGGCGGGCATCATGCCTTGCTGAAAGAAGAAGACGTCGGCTGGATTGCAGCCGAAGAAGCGATGCTTCTCGAAGAATTGGCGCGTGGGCCGATCGTTGATATCGCTGGTCATGATGTACCAGGGAATTGCCTTTCCGACATCTCGCGACCAGGCACGCAATTGCTCGGAAAAGCATTGGAAGAGCGGCTTATTCTTGATTGGCGTAACCGGAAACTCGCCCTTGGGTCCGTCATATCCAAGACGTGTTCCCTGGCCGCCAGCGACAAGAAACGCCGCGACCCTGCCGCCTTTCAGCAACTCCATTCCACGGTGCTGCGCTTGTTGGTAAAGCTTTTTCTGCTGTTCGTCGCGCGGGTGGCGAGGAAATGTCTCGACAGGCCGAATGTCCCTGGGAATCTGGATCTGCGGCTTGTGCTTCACATACTGCTGCGCCAGCTCGCTCAGCATCGAAAGATTCTGTGCCGAAAGCTGCGCTTCCAGCCCTGCTCGCGACGGCGCCGGCAGGCTGTCATAAAAGCGAAGCACCTGGGCCTGATCGATCGACTGAAGCTGGCTTCGAAGCGATGCAATATCCATTGGCGAAAATCTCCCGCGGGATATGGATCCGGCGTGCTGAATGTTACGGGAGATTTAGCGAAAGGCGGTTCCATTCGCAATGGCTGGCGGGAACGGATAGTCAGGTGAGGATGGCCCGGCTAATTCGCTGAATTTCTTCGGTGAGCACTTGCGGATTCGCGCCGGCGGGACCTGCCGCCGCCACACCAGCAGGAGCAGCAGCCACGGCAGGCTTTTGCTTTCCATCGCCTGATGGAGCGGCGACTTCAGCGAAGCTGGTCCCGATGCCATACAGGCTATCGGAAAGCTCCTGGCAGTTGCGAACCGTGCAGAGCAGCAGAAGGGGCTTTCCCTTTTCGCGAGGAAGCAGCACGATGAATTTCGCGCCCACTTCCATCTTTTTACCATGGAGAATTCCCAGGCCGCCGGGGGAAATGTCGCGTGTCCAGACGCGAATGGCCTGTCCAATTGCGCCGTTCGCATAAGGCGCGATTTTGACGGTGTAGCGAATCGAGACGCGTGGGTTTCTGCGGAGTTCGGCTGCGCCCTTACCCTGCTCAGTTTTGATGCTCAGAAGCATCGACTTTAACAGTTCGGCCGATAATTCCACGCCATTGCCCTCGAGTCCAGCGAACTTGGGAATTATCGGTCAAAGGTGCGCAACCATCGCGCAACAAGCCGAAACTCCGCAAGCCATCTGAGGAGCACATCGGCATTTTCCGACAAATGCATAACCTGCGAAGGCGTCATCACCCGCCCAGCTTTATGGCCGGGGTCGCGACAACTATGTACCGGACATGGCTGCATCCGGTCGTCGCTCGGTTGCGAATCGTGCCATTGGGGAAGCGCTGTTGCCGCGATCGATCGGATCAGGGCGCCGTCCCGGACGCGTGACGGCCGCCATCAGCAGCAGGTGAGAGCCAAGGCAACAAACCGCGCAACGCTCTTCGCGGGTAACATCATGCAAGGCAATGGCACAGCCGATCAAACCGGCGCCGCATAGCGCATCAAGGACTAAGTGCGACTTCATCGGCACCACTTTCACCAGCCCCACTTCGTTTTTAGTCAACATCTGCTGAGCCGCGATCGTTCCCGCGCCGGCGTCAATCACTCTTGTTGCATGATCACTGAACCCCAGAGCCCGCGCGACAATCGGCCAACCCACAGCAGCAATGTAATCCAAAATCCCGTGCATTTTCGGTGAAACAAATTGCAGCTTCATATCAAGAACCCTTCTCCGGCAAAAGCCGGGCTTTCAGTCAAGTTGGAGTGCAAGCGGGATGCCGCCGAAGTATTTAATACCATGCAGTTGCCGCCTCCATAGCGCCGAAATTCTTCAGCAGGAAGCCGCTGCTTTCCGATGGGTTAGCGCGAATTGGGCCGCCATACGCTAGAATCCGGAAGTGACTTCACTTTCGCCCCTGTCAGTCTGCGCCTGGCTCTGGATTGCGTGGTCGATTTACTGGTTTGTCGCGGCGCGATTTGTCGCCAAAGCCCGATTGTCGGAGGGCCTGCTCGGCAGGCTCCAGCATCTCCTGCCGATTTATCTTGGCTTTTTCCTCATCTTTCACGGCAATATTCATGGCCTGATAAAGGGGCGATGGACCCATCAACTGGTCATTCAGTATTGCGGAAGCGCGATTACCGCACTCGGCCTTTTGATTGCGGTTTGGGCACGCGTACATCTCGGGCGGTATTGGAGCGGCATCATTACTCTGAAAGAAGGGCACCGGCTGATACGAACCGGCCCCTATCGCCTGGTGCGGCATCCGGTCTATACGGGGCTTCTGATTGCAGTCATTGGAAGTGCAATGGCGGTCGGAACGTGGGATGCCCTGATCGGAATTGCGATCATCCTGCTGGCGTTCCTCGTCAAACTGCGGCGTGAAGAATCGCTGCTGGCTCGCGAGTTCGGCGAAGAGTATCGGGCTTTCAAGCGCGAGACGCCGGCGTTGGTGCCATTTTTAAAAGCGCATCAAGCTCGCTCGGAACAGCGCTCGCCCATGGCTTCGGAATCAAAAGAGCAGGGCGTGGGTAAGCATTGAAATAAGAGTGCCGGCAGTGGGGATACCACCGCCGGCACTTGGATGTCTACCTCATTCGCGGGGAGCTATTGGCCCGCACCCGGCGCGGGCCGACCGCCTCGCGGTGCCGCGCCGGGACGTCCGCCCATCGCACCGAGCATCGGTGCAAACTGAGCGACGGTCGTGGCGATCGTCGCCAGCCCTTGGCCATTCAAGTTAATCACGACTGTGCTGCCTTGCTGGGTTGGCTTCAGCGCATCGGCCAGTGGCGCCAGCATCGGCGCGAACATCATCATCGCATTTCCACCCCCTGCGCCGCCCGCGTTTGCGTTCTGGGCCACCTGTTTCAATTGGGCGAGTGCCGCATTGACGGCATTGGTCAGCTTGGTCGCCGAAGCCGCGTCGGCCGCTTGATCGGTCATAACAATGGCTGGCATCTTGCCGAACTGGACCGCCACCGAGCTCCATTGACTGTTGGCCAGCACCGGCACCGCATCCCGCATCCACTGTGGCTGATTCCCCGCCTGCTGGTTCTGGGCGGCTTGCCGAGTCGAATCATCCGGAACGAAAGTCACGACAAGCGCGGCCGTCGAATTGTGCGCAAGAGCGTCGGCAAACGTCTTCGCTCGAGCCGGATCGGGCAATTCTGCTGGTTTCTGCCCCTTCTGGCGCATCACAACGAAATCGCCTTCGTGCGAGAAAGTGGTCTTCTCGCGCTCGGCCGGCTCCATCTCGTCGCTGATCATTTTCTCAACGGCGTTATGCGCTCCCTTGCGCACATGCACATACATCACGCCCTGATTCTGCAATTCCGCGGCGGCTGCGCCATGGCCGGCTGCCTGAGCCGCGCCACCGGTCTGGGCAACCATCACGATCGAGTCGGCACCGGCCTGCACCGCCTTGTCGTGCTTCTCCTGATATTTCCCGATCGTCTGATTGAGCTGCGCCACCGCCGGACTGTTGGGACCCAATACGGTTGCCGCCGCCTCGCGCATCGCATCGGGCGTCAGCGTCGCGCCGTCAAAATAAGCCACGATCGTTGTGTTCTTCGATATCGCGCCCGCGGGCAACTCCGGTGCCGCAGCCTGAGCGCCAACTCCAACGAGCATCAGCATGGCCGATGCGCCGATAAACCACCTTTTAAGCATGTTGTTCTCCTGAACCCTGTTGATCCCCAACATCCACAACCCCGCGCATTCGCAAGGTTTCATTAACATAGCGGAAAACCCCAAAGGGCAAAACGGCGATAAGCGCCGCATTCTCCAAGCTCGCGAAGTCAATGAAAAAGGGGGCGCGCGTTGCGCCGCGCGCCCTGCCGGGGCCGAATCAAACCGCTCTTGCAACTCCCGCCTAACGCGGTTCTTTGAGCCGCACCTCTTTCGCCCGGCCGGCGGCTCTCATCACCCTCTTCGCACGATGACCGCCGTGTTCCTTTCGCACAAAAAAGGGGCGGTAAGCCGAAACAGGGTGCCAGCCACCATTTTCATTATTCCTTATTATTTATTAACTTACAATCAAGATCATAAGGGACCGACCTAAGGAGGCAAAAACGGGACAAGAGGGAGTCGGGCACATGTACCGCTTTTCGCTGCTGCCTAGTTCGCCGCAGCGATGTACGATTACTTTTGATGCACGGCCGCCAAGACGCCATCCGCCACGACCACGGTCAGTCCGGCGCCGCCGACCCCCCGCTTGGCAGCCTGGGGTGGGCCGCCCTCACGGCGATGATCTATGTCCCGGCCGCAGCGACCGTCCTGCTCTTCATCGTTGGCGGAATCCTTTGCCGCCACGGCAACGTGCCGATCTGGAACCGCCTGCTTGGTCCGCTGGCGATGATCACCTACGGCTGGACCTTCCTTGGCGCGGGCATCTGGAACTTGTTCTCTCGACGCTCCACTCACCCCCTGCAGGCCGACCCGCATGACGGGCTCTCCAATACGGCGCGATGGGCAGACGCCCTTTTCCCCGTGCTGTTTGGCGCGTTGTTCACATCGATGGGCATCTGGATTCTGTTGTCGCGGCGGAATTAGAGCAGCGCTGAGTACACGCTTCAGTCCGAATTTTCGCCGACACGTTCATTGCTCCACCGGCAACCCAGAGGTCAGGCCGTAGCCGGACGAGCCGCAAGATTCGCGAAGAGTTGCGATTGTTACGGCGTCTGGGATGGCCTGCACGGCCAACGATAATCCTGCGCAAAATAGATCATTCTGCACATACATGGCGGGGAAACTGCTATTGATGTGCAAAGCCCAGTCGGGGTGGTCGGCCATTGACTCAGTTAACCGTCCGCTCACAATGGGCTTCGTTCAGCCGTACCGGGAGCGATCGATGAGAATCCAGTCGTACTTCTTCCACTTGATGATGTGTGGCACGGTGCTAATGGGCACAGCCGCCACCGCGATTGCGGAGCCAGGCGCTGCGACCCGGCCTTCGAATCTGACTGCCGAGCAGACGCCGCAGTTTTTGAAGTTTGTCGATGACGGGCATGGCGGCGGCAAGCTCGAAGCCGCCATCGTCACCTACCGCAATCGGCAGGGGGTGACGGTGCATTTAGTTTCGGCGCTACACGTGGCCGAGCCGTCGTTTTATGCGGGGCTGGAGAAGACTTTTAAGACCTATGATGTGCTGCTGTATGAGATGATCAAGCCCAAGGGCGCGCCGCCGCCGCAGCCGGGGCAAAAATCGACCAGCACCGTCAGCATGATCCAGCGGTTCTTGAAGGACACGCTCAAGCTCGATTTCCAGCTCGATGACATCGATTATTCGCAATCGAATTTTGTGAATGCCGATCTCGATTACGAAACGTTCAGCAAGCTCCAATCGGAGCGCGGCGAATCGATCGTCGGCATCATGATCCAGTCGATGCTTCGCGAATGGACCAAGGAGATGACCGGCGAAGACAACAGCAAGGCGAGCCAGATGACGCTCTTTGATCTGCTGGCGGCGCTCAAAGCGCCCGATCGGCCGCGCCAGCTCAAGCTGCTGATGGCCAAACAATTCGATGACATTGAAGATCAGATGTCGGGACTCACCGGGCCCAATGGCTCGGTCATCATCACCGAGCGCAATAAAGCGGCAATTGCCGCGGTGAAGCAGCAGATCGAAGAAGGAAAGAAAAACATCGGGCTTTTCTATGGCGCGGGCCATATGCGCGACATGGAGGAACGACTGCTGGCCCTCGGATTCCACCGCACCGGCATCCAATGGCGCGTGGGTTGGGACATGACCGAAAAAGCCGCTTCGGCAACGGCGCCCGCGACGCGGCCGTCGCTGCCGGATTTTCCGATGCCGTAAGGTCGCGGACGATGCGAGATTGAGAGAGCCGCGCCCGGGGGTGGCGGGTTTGGGGGGGGGCGGCCCCCCGCGAGTGCGGGCTGGGGTGGGGGGGCGGGTGGTGGACCGCGTGAGAGGGGGGCGGGGGTG
>JANWHF010000205.1 GCA_025450555.1 Tepidisphaeraceae bacterium
CGTAGCGCATCCAACTTACCTGTGATTCCTGCTAGCTGAAGGGGGGATTTCACAAAATGTCCCAAAAGGATGCGCGCGGCGAGAAAATCGGTGACATTGGATAGGTGTGAACGCCATAACTTATCGTGGTGGATCATCTTATGATTTCGGGTCCTCGCCGCGTGGGTGTGACATAGTGTGACAGTGACATTTGGGACATCAGGACGTTTCGCAACTGGAGGGCATCGCTCCCGCGACGCCGCGAAGGGTAGAAAGCGCCCGACAAGCCGGGCGGCTAAACCGGGCGAAGGGTTCGCGCGCGGCGCGCGACACTTGCGCGCCGCGCGCCATGATTAGGAGGCTAAATAACAGCAAGTCATTGGCCATACAACGTTTGCGATCTTGCCCCGCGCGCGGCGCGCGACGCTCGCGCGACACCAGCGCCGCGCAACGATTGTCAAACGATTTTTCATATTTCCTGGCGTCCATTGATTCTTCCCGCCTTCCCGTTTGAATGAGCCGCGCACGAAGTAAGCGGATTGGGACGCGCTGCGCGAAATGGAGCCGGTTGATTCCCGCGGTCCTTCGACAAGCTCAGGGCAGGCTAATTGCGCAAGATGCACCCGCGCCGCCCGCTCTTGCCTAAGCTGCCGCAAGCTCAGACAGAGGCTCCGTCGAAACTCCATCGATCTCACTGTCTCTGCTCCAATCGCCATCGATACCTCCATAGCACGCAGAAATCTCCTGCAAGCCGTATACCATACATAATGCAAACACACAGATTTACACGGTTTGTTGCTTGGTCTTTCGCGCGCGAGGCGTAAGGGGTGGCCGGAGCGGGGGTAAAGGTCCGCGGGCAGCGACTTGGAAAATAAATTCGAGCCCAGCGCCCGCCACGCAATCGCGAACAGATCGCGACAAAAGTTGAGAAGTGTTCGCTTAAACCTGCAACGTTGTCATGAAATGGGCAGGTCCTGCACGTGTTCCGGTTTCACTCCCGCCCCCCGGCGTCACGATTGCCCGAGAATGCGCTGGGCCCGCTGGATTTTGTTTTGATCCCCTGCAGACGTTACGTACGCCCGGAGCTTCTGTCGCACATCAGCCGGGAGGGATGGCAGTTTCACTTTCTTTTTCCGGACTGGATCGTACGCCCAGCGGCAGAAGAAACGCGCCGCCCCTTCAAGTTGGTTTGCGGTGAGGTCAGAACGTTGCGCGGCCGCCACAACAACATCTTGCGAGAAGGCCTCCAGCAGGTATTCGGGCACAACTTCCTCGCTCGGGAAGCCACTCCAGGGACCCAGCGCGTGTCCGTACCATGCGAACAACGCGAGGATTTGCTCCTCGGCCGATGGATAAACGGTCGCCAGAATGCGCAGCGCACGATCCCGTTCCGGGGCCTCTAACGCGTAACGCTCGTGAGACAGCGACTCCACAAGACCCGCCAGCCCGGCGGGCGTGGCGGCGTCCCACGACTTCGCCCACGCCTCGTCTTCACGGGTCCGGCGCTCACCATCCACCCTTCGTTTGTCGAGGTCTTCCCGGAAGCGCCGGTGCCCGAGCAACGCGAAAAAGTCGGCCAGCGCGTCGGGTTCGGTGAGGATCGCGTCAGACTTCCACCGGTCCGGCCACCGCAGCACATATAAGCCGAACAGTTCAAGGGTCGCTACGGAATTATCTGCGGCGCGACACTCCAGCGCGTGAGATGGGATCGACATCAGGTGCCCCTGCGTAGAGTTGATCCGCAGGGCAGATCGCAGTGATGCTAGATCCGCTGGCGCCGTGATTTCCAGCACCGGCTCCCAGTTGCGGACTTTCTCGCGGAAGACCAGTTCCTTCAGAATCGCTCTGTCTATTCGTTCCAAAGTCGCATCAAGCATGGCCTGTGATGGCTCCGGCGCGCTCGATCGGAGGAAGGACGCCGTCTGCTGATCAATCATCCCGCCGCCGCCGGACGGGTACTTCAATGAGAGAAACGGGCTGGACGTGTCAGCAGCCGCGCTACAATTCGGGCAGATCGAAAGCAACAACAGAATGTCTTTCCCGCAGCCTGGGCAACGAGTGAGCGCTTGGCTCAGGTCCATTTTCATCGTGTCGCCAGTTTATGCTTTACCCGTGGGCAGAACCACGTACATGCCGAACAATCGAGGTCGACTCTTCAGACGTTGACCTCCCGACGGCGCATCCGCCGCGCACTCATATAAAAACGCAAGCGCCCCGGCGGCATAGATGGATCCAGCGCGGCGACTTATGTGTTACATTGACTACAGATTTGACAGGCGTCGACGACGATTAGCATCCTTCTCGTCCAAATGGAGGCGATCTCGATGATCCCGATCCCCGCGCAGTTGATTCGGACGTTTGCCGACGTTGATCAGGATGCGATTGCGGCATGGTGGTCGAAGCTCTCCGACGCCCATCGCGACGAGATCGCCAGATTGTGCGACACGCGAGCCGACACTTGCTTCTTTGGCGTCGTGGCGGACGAATCGGAACTGCCCGTGGTCGAGCGCGGGCTTTGCGAAGAAGACGACGTTCGGCCAGTCGAGGAGTGGGCGCCAGACCGTTTTGAGTATCTGCTGAACCACCCGGAACTCGTGCTGATCTGGGACCAGACGGAACGAACCTTCCACGTTGGCTGCACCGCGCACCCGGCCGCCCGGGCATGCTGGGCAAATGGCTTCACACCTTGGAGCTTCTCGTGTCCGTTCGCTCGCAGCGACTGCCTCATGCGCCCGCTGCTCGGGAGACGGTTCCGAAAACGCGAGGCCGGGAATTGAAACCCTCCATCAGCATCTCGGCGGAGTTGCCGAATCGCACCAATTTCTATTGCTCGGTCCACACGCAACGGGGTCCCAAGGAACTCGCCGGGCTCTTCGCGCCACCGGATTGGCGCGTGCGCAAATGCTCGTGGAAAGACTACGAAGCCCAAAGCGACTTCGCAGAGATTGTCATCGAAACGACTGATCCGGTTCTAATCCACGGGGCGGTGGCAAATGTTGAGGTCAACTGCCTGCGGATTGTGGAGCTGCTCGCCGCTGCCGGACTGTCCGGCAAATTCGAGTGCTGTGATGAATCGGGTTCGCTCATGCTCGAAAGGCGCTTTGGCGGAACGTGAGCCGGAACGGTCTATGTAATCAGGTGAGCGTGCGGCCGGCGCTTGGCTGGCCATTGGACCTCGGGGTGCTATTCGATGCCAAGCCGATCTCGGGAATTTCGCGAGCAACGGGATCTACAAGCGTCATGGGATCGCCTGCGGGCAGAGCCATGGAGCGCTTTTGAACTCAGGCGCACCCTGGACAGCGGACTGCCGCGCATCCAGCTCGTTCGCCTGCCATCCTTCTCCGCTCCATCGTTTTGGGAGATTTGCGAATACGGATCCGAATGGAAGCTGTACACGTCGACCGTGGTCGATCCACACTGGTCAAAGTTGACTGTTCTCGGCTACGAGCCCGTTGAATTCGACGGCCGCAAGCTCAAGACTTACTTCAAACGTCTCGCCGCTCTGACCTTGCCCATCGCACCCGAGTTGAGAAGCATTGGCGGACTGGACGGCACCGTTATACAGCTAGCGTTGTTCGGAAGCCTTTCGTCGCAGGTACGTTATCAATGGTGGTCGGATCATCCGCCGGGCTGGAAACCTTTGGTGAAAATCGTCGACCACATGTTCAAGGCATTCGGCGGCCCTGAGGGATCCAAATAGCGCAATGACGTGCCGATGCAAAGAAAGTCGCCCGGAAAGAAGCGCGTCTGCCCTCCCCTACCACCTTCCCGCCCCATCGCTAGAATCCGGACATTAGTTACCGGATTACGTGAAGACGGCGCGCGGAGGGCATGGCGGCTTTGTGCGGGCCGCGATGAATTTTAAACCCATCGAATTCGATGGGTTTAGAACACAGGCTCGGTGGAATGGCATCATGCACATGCCCAAGCGGCTTTTCGCTTACGCTTAGTTAAGGAGCTGCTCATGGATGACCTGAAAAGCCTAAAAGGAATCGTGCAGAGCGATCCAGAAATCCTGGGTGGCACGCCGGTCTTTGTCGGCACGCGGGTTCCATTGCAGAACCTGATCGACTCGCTGGAGGGCGGGGAATCGATCGAAGACTTTCTGGATGGGTTTCCATCCGTACGTCGGGAGCAGGTGGTGGCCGTGATCGAGGCCGGAAAGGCTGCCGTTCTGCAATCGGTGGGACATGCGCATCCTCATTGACGAATGCTTGAACTGGCGGCTGGGTCGTGGGCTCACGGGCCATTTCTGCCGTTCGGTGCAGCGTATGGGGTGGGCAGGAATTTCCAATGGCAAGCTGCTGCGGCTGGCTGAAGATCAATTTGATGTCTTTTTGACCGGCGACCGCAATCTGAGCTTTGAGCAAAATACGACCGTGTTTAAAATTGCAATCATCGTTTTACGGGCAAAGAGCACTGATCCGCGCCTATCTGGCACGTCCCTCAGAACGTTTGTTGTGTTTAATACATTGGCTCGGCAACGACCAGCCATTTGAAGAAGTTAATGTCGCCCTCGTCGCCACACGTTCCGTAATTAAATAAATAGCTTTTCGGTCGAAAGGGGGGTCTCCGTACCGGCTTCTCCCATTTGCCCGGCTAAAAGCAGCCCTGTCATGAGCCAGGTTTTTTCTGGCCTGGTGCTGGTTGAACGGTTAGGCTGCATGTCCATCCAAGTCTGGCCAGTGTGCCTCAGGGCTTTCGAACGCCGCAAAAACAGGGAGTTTCCTTGAAAGATCGTCAGACCATGTGCGGGTACTCCTGTGGTGTGAGAGGGACAGATTACTCCAGCCGAATCTTTTTTTTAATCGCGGCAGCTTTTCTTCTCTTAGCCGCCGGCTGCGCCCCGACCGTTCGGAGCGACAGTGTAATCAAGTTCCGCGAGGGCGTTGCACAAACACAAAAACAGGCGCGAATTGCATTTCATGACGCCAATGCGCTGGCACGAGATGAGTCGATTCAATATGTACTTTCAACAACGCGGCCTGGCATCACTGAAAAGGATTTCACGCCGGCCTTAAGCTCCGATGCAATCGCTGAGTGGGACTCCGCATTTTCAGTGATCCAGTCCTACGCATCATCGCTCGAGCGATTGCTGTCCCCGAATCAGGTAACTCAATTCAGCGATGCTGCGGTAAATTTGGGATCCGAATTGAAAACGGGAAGTGTTGGCGCACAGATCAGTCCTGGTGTCGCCGCGGCTTTCACTCAATTTGGGCAGATCCTGATTACTCTCAAAGCTGAATCGGATGCGCAGGCCGCCATGCGTAAGGCCGATCCTGGCGTGCAGTCGGTCTTGAACTCGATGGCCGATGCTATAGGTGGTAGCGATCGAACCGGCGTGAGGGGTACGGTGTGGTCGAATTGGGAGGCCAAACTGGCTGAGCAGCCTATTCGCGCATACTCCAATGCAGTCAGGAACGGCAACAACCTGCAGCAGAAACGCGCTGCGATCGATTCCTTCCTGACCATGCTCGATGAGCGCGATGCTCAATTGGCGAGCCTGGCCAGCCTGCGACAATCCATACTGCTGCTGGCTGCGGCCCACACATCGGCTGCGAACGGATCGGCAGCGGACGCCGCGCAAATCATCGGAATGATCAGTCAGCAACTGGACGAAACGAAGACTCTCGTGCAGCAATTCACCGGCAAATCCACGTCAACAACTCGACCCACCAATTTATCTGCAACGGGGAATAGCAATGACTAACGCCACTTCCACGGGAACCACGACGGCAACTGACCCTCAAGCCAATCCCGACCTGCAAACTCTGCACGACTCTTTGATTGCCCTGGTGTCGCAACTGGCTGATGCCATTGGCACAGCACCGGATTCCGACACCGTAGATGCCATCACTACAGAAATATCTGAAGTAAACCACCGGGTAAATCTCGTCGGAAATCTTCTGTTCACCCAGCAGAGCGCAAAAATCACGATCAAAGTGAAAAGTGTGACAGACGCGACATCGGATGTGGAAAGAGACATTTCGCAAATCTCCTCCGCAACCGACGCGATCAAAACCATGACCCAATTTCTTGTTCTTGTTGATAAAGCGATCGATACCGCCAAGCTGGTGGGTGCGGCTGTAGCGTGATGCTTGCAATGAAGATCCAGGTTGCCGATGGCAGCGACAGTTCAAACGGCGATAGGCTCGCGTGGAGCACTACCCAGACCGGCTTTTGCGGCAAGCAATGTCATCTCGATGAGCAGACTGATGAAATGGGCGATCTTTGGGATTATTCTGCTCGGGCTCGGGTTTCTCCCGGGATTGTGGCTTGGAGACAGGTACTGGCAGGCCGCGCCACAGACAGCCGCCCATCCCACCAGTGCGGTGCCGATCCAGGAAGCAACTGAAAAAGATCAGTACGTTCAATCCGTTCGCCGTGAGCCCTATGTTTTTGAGACGGCGACTGATTCGGCTGGAGTGGGCGATACCATCGACATTTATGTCGTCGGGCTTCGGGAGTGGATTACTGCCAATAAGACCCGGGCGCGTCACCTGGTCCCCAAGATTGATGGCAATGAGCTAACGGGTACCTATCCCATCCTCATCCAGGAACAGCAACCGACCAAGGAAGGATATCGCGTTGCGAAGTTGCAATATGTGCTGGAATTCAAGCCCGAATCGAGCACAGCATGGCTTCACCTGCTTCATCTTGGATGGAAGAGGAATGCAGAAATCTCGGTCTGCATCGAAGGCGGCAAAAAGATGGAGTCGCACGTAACGGCTGCGAGCGGGTCGTTCAAATTCAGCCCGATGCAATGGTTTCAAGTGATGTGCGGCTTTGTGATTGTCATAATCGTGCTGGCCATTTTTCTGTATTTGGCACACAACACAAACATCCTTCGCGACGAGACTGCCCCCCTGCGGCCAGACCGGCGGCTGCCTTACAGCCTGGCTCGTGCCCAGATGGCCTTCTGGCTGTTTATCGTCGTCTCTGCATTTTTGTTTCTCTGGATCGCAACGGGTGGTGGCATAACGGCAATCAATGCGAAGGTGCTGGCATTGCTTGGCATCAGCGCCGTGACTGGATTCGCCGCCGCGGCTGTGGATGCGCCGAAAGGAAACTCCGCCTCTCCATTTGAAAACCTCCCGACCGTAAATCTGAATCAGAAGCGGTCGAAAATCGCCAGGGATTTAGAAGCCGAGCTGGATCAGCTTCTGCAACTTGTCCAGGCAAAGAAACAGGAGCAGGCTACCGAGCCGGCATGCGCCACGCTGTCGGAAGAACTTGTAGCACTGGAGGAGCGCGCCAAGACCGTGGAAAAACAGATCGGATATTTCAAAGTGCCTGCCTGGCGAGGCGTGATTACGGATCTCTTAAGCGAACATGGCGAGGTGAGCTTTCACCGGTTTCAAATGATGGTTTGGACCCTTGTGCTTGGGCTGGTCTTTGTACACGCTGTTGTGACGACCTTTTCGATGCCGGACCTCGACGGGACCCTGGTGGGCCTGATGGGAATCGTCGGAGGCACCTATATCGGATTTAAACTGCCCGCGACCCAGCTTCAGACTGGAGCGGCTGGCGCGAAATGAAAGCCGACGCATTGCAATTTCGGGCGGTCGGCGTTGAATTGTTCGTTGCATGATCCGGCACCGCCAAGGCGACCAATTTCTTTTGTTTACCCAGGACGATCACGCCCGGCTCTCCGGCGCGATGGCCAGCCATATCGGCAATGAGCGGTTTGCGCGGCCGGAGCCGTTGGAGGTGGTCGTTACCGGCATCGGCATGCATGACTGCGGGTGGCCGGTGCATGATGAGGAGCCGACGCTGAATGCGCAG
>JANWHF010000206.1 GCA_025450555.1 Tepidisphaeraceae bacterium
GCGCTACAATCGCGGCGCGATGGTTGAACTGGGCGTCAATATCGATCACGTGGCGACGCTGCGCCAGGCGCGGCGGACGTACGAACCCGACCCAGTTTGGGCGGCGGTGGAAGCCGAGCTGGGCGGCGCCGATGGAATCACCGTCCATCTGCGCGAAGACCGTCGGCATATCAACGATCGCGACGTTGCGCTGCTTCGCCGGATGGTGCAGTGCAAGCTCAATCTGGAAATGAGCCTGGTCAGTGAGATTGTGGATATCGCCGTAAAGACGCTGCCGGACCAGGCGACGATTGTTCCCGAGCGCCGCCAGGAAGTGACTACCGAAGGTGGACTCGATTTGACGCATGAACCGGACCGCGTCACCGCCGCGCTAAATCGCATGAAGGCGGCCGGCATTTTCGTCTCCGCGTTCATCGATCCCGATCCGAAGCAGATTGACACGGCAGCCCAGATGGGGTTCGACGCCGTCGAACTGCATACCGGCCAATACGCCAATGCGCGTGGCCAGGAATTGGAAGTTCAGCTCCAGCGTCTGACTCGCGCTGCCGAGCTCACGCGCGAGCGGGGGCTGCGCCTGCATGCGGGGCACGGCCTCAATTATCGCAATGTCTGTCCCGTCGCGACATTGCGGGACATGCGCGAATTAAACATCGGCCATGCGATCGTCAGCCGGGCTGTGTTCGTAGGTCTTCGCGAAGCGGTGCGCGAGATGAAACGAATCATGAATGACCCGGCGAGCGCAACCGCGTAGCAATCAGCCATCTTGTTTCCCCCGGAAATTCTGCAATCATAACGGGATCTAAACGCCTCACGTTGTCTTTTAAAAGGATCAGCCATGTTCAGCGGCGCGATGACGGCGATGGTTACGCCGTTCCGGCAAGGCAAGCTCGATGAGAACCGCCTGCGGGAGCAGATCGAATTTCAGATCAAAGGCGGAATTGACGCCCTGGTTCCCGTTGGAACGACCGGCGAATCGCCGACACTCGATTGGAAAGAACATGCGCGGGTTCTGGAGTTGACAGTGCAGTTTGCCAAGGGAAGGGTGCCGGTCATCGCGGGAACCGGGGCGAACTCGACAGCGGAGGCAATCGAGCTGCAGGAAATCGCCAAGAAGGTCGGCGCGACCGGCTGCCTGTCGGTCAATCCCTATTACAACAAGCCCAGCCAGGAAGGGCTTTATCGCCATTTCATGACGTTGGCCGACCGCGTCGATCTGCCGATCGTCCTATACAACGTCCCCGGCCGCACCGGCATCACGATGACCGCTCAGACGGTCGCCCGCCTTCATAAAGAAGCTGGCGGAAGGATCGTCGCCATCAAGGAAGCCACCGGCTCGATGGACATGGCCAGCGAGATCATGTCGCTGTGCGAAATCACCGTCATCAGCGGCGACGATTCGCTGACGCTGCCACTCATGGCGATCGGCGCTCGGGGAATCATCAGCGTCGCCTCGAATCTTGTCCCCGCTGAGATTAAAGCGATGACCGCCTCGGCCCTCAAGGGCGATTTCGCCTCGGCCCGCGTGATCCACCAGAAGCTTTTCCCGCTGGTTCGCGCGCTGTTCCTCGACGGCAACCCCGTCGGCATCAAGTACGCGATGAAGCTGGCCGGCCTCGATAGTGGAGAGCTGCGGCTGCCGCTCTGGGAAGCCAACGACGCAACAAAAAAGATACTTGAAGAACAGGCGGGGAAACTGGGCGTATCGGCTCGTCGCGCATGACCTATCTCTGCGTGCCCATCTTTGTGATCAGCGTCGCGCAGGCCAAAGCCGACATCGCCCGTGCAGCCGAAGCCGGCGCGGATTTGGTCGAATTGCGAATCGACCAGTTCACCGACGAGCTGCAGCTTCGCCAGCTTCTGGGCGAGGCGGTTTTGCCCTGCATCCTCACCTGCCGGCCGGAATGGGAGGGCGGCCACTCGACGCTGGACAACGCGGACCGATTCAAAATCCTGGGAATCCGCGTCGGCGATCAACCTCGGTACATCGACGTGGAGCTGGCGGCAGTCGATGATTTTAAATTTGAGGATGAGGACGAATCTGAGGACAAGGATGGCGAGGAATCGAGGCACAAAATCATCGTCAGCAGCCACGATTTTTCCGGCCGACCAGACCGGCTCTATAGCATCGCCACGGAACTCGAGGATTCACTGGGGGACATCAGCAAGATCGTCTGGACCGCGCGCACCGTTCGAGACAACATCGAGGTTTTCGATCTGATACGAAGCGGACAGAAGCCGACAATCGCCCTGTGCATGGGCGAAGCGGGAATCATCAGCCGAATCCTGGCAAAAAAATTCGGCGCGTTTTTGACCTTCGCCTCGCTTGGGCATGGCAAACAGACGGCTCCCGGACAGGTGCCGATTGATGACCTCAAGCGAATGTACCGCTGGGACGCGATCAATCGTCAAACAAAATTGTTCGGCGTCGTTGGTTCGCCGGTCGCGCACTCGATGTCGCCGGCCATTCATAACGCGGCTTTTGATGAAACCGATTTTAATGGCGTTTACGTCCCTCTGCTGGTCAACGAAAGCTACGAAAGCTTCAAGGCCTTCATGGAAAGCTTTCTGGCCGTTGAAGAGCTGGACCTCGCGGGCCTTTCAATCACGATTCCGCACAAGGAAAACGCGCTGCGCTACTTGACCAGCGACAGCGCCAATGTCGAGCCGATGGCTGCGAAGATTGGCGCGGTCAACACGATCGTCATCGGGCGCGCTGGGCCGTACGCCACGCTTCGCGGCATCAATACCGACTATGCCGCCATTCTCGACAGCGTCACCGCCGCCATGGGTATCAAGCGCGAGCAGCTTGCGGACTATCGCGTCGCGGTGATCGGCGCAGGCGGGACCGGACGCACGGCTGTTGCTGCGCTGGCTTACTACGGCGCAACGGTTGTCGTCTACAATCGCACGCGCGATCGTGCCGAGGCACTGGCAAATGAGTTCAATGGAAAATCAGGCAAGGTGGTTGCCGCGCCGATGGAAAAGCTGTGCGATTCCTGTTGCCAGATTTACATCCAAACGACATCGGTCGGCATGCATCCAAAGGTGGATGCGAGCGTCTTCGACGGCAAGCCCCCGAAGCTGACGAGTGACACAGTCGTCTTTGACACCGTCTACAACCCGCTGCAGACGAAGTTGCTACAGCAGGCCCAGGCTGCCGGCGCAAAGACCATCAGCGGCCTGGAAATGTTCGTTCGGCAGGCGGCGGCACAATTCCGTGCGTGGACCAACATCGAGCCGCCTCTCGCAACCATGCGAAAAGTCGTAGAAGCCCGGCTGAAATCATGAGCCTGCGTATTCCCCCCCTGCTGCTGGGCGTGATCCTCGTCATCTACTGGGGTCGGGTGCTTCAAATGGCGGCGCGGAGTCGCAAACGCGCGGGCCGAAGCGCGAACCTGATTCCTCGCGAGACGCTCGGGCGGGTTTTGAGACTCTTCTGGGCTCCAGCAATCATCATCTGGGTCGGCCAGCCATGGGTTACCGCATTATCGCAAAACGCTCCCGCATTTCTTGTGCCCTTTTATTCCAATGCTTGGATTGCCTGGGCTGCAGTAATCGTTTGCGCTATCGGTCTCGCGGCAACGTGGGTCTGCTGGAAAAAGATGGGCCGGCAATGGCGAATGGGAATTGACCCGACTGAAAGGTCGCAACTTATTTCGGCCGGGCCCTACGCCTACGTCCGTCATCCGATCTACGCCATTTCGCAGGCGATGATGGTGGCCACCGTCTGTGCATTGCCCAGCCCCCTGCTGATCGCGGCAGGAGCCGTTCATCTGATCCTCATTCAGTGGGAAGCCCGGCGGGAGGAGAGTTATCTTCTAAACATGGATCGCGCTTCATACGAGGCTTACTGCCTGCGCGTTGGCCGATTTATTCCGCGACTCGCAGGAAACCCCGTCGCCGACCAAAACGAATTGCCGTAGAGTGAAACGTCTACATGGAAGCAGTCGCATCGCTGAATGTGTTCCAGCGCCTGGTGCGGACATGGGAGGAGGTCCATCCCTATAACGCTGCGCAGGTCGTGACGCTGAAATCAGCGGTAACATCGCATGATGCACAGCGGGCCTGGTATCAAGTATTGGAATCAATGGGATTGGGACGCGTTCGCGTCGATTCCAGGCAGTTCATATATGAGGCGCTCAATGGCGAGGCAACCCGATACCCGCTTCGCGCTTTGCCTGCTGATGTCGATCTTTCAGCCTATTTGTCGAGCGAATTGAATCGTCCCTTCGACGATCCCGATGAGCCGCCGTTTCGGCCATTTCTGATTGCTGATCGGAATCGCAGCACGTTCGGCGTGGTCTACCGACACTGGGTGGCCGACAGCGTTTCGATTCGCGGGGTACTGCAACGTTGGCATGATGCGATTGCGAACCGACCGCCTGCGGATACGCCGCCGGGAATGGTGGCATCGGGATATTGGAAACTGTTTGGCCGGGGGCGAGGGGATCTGCATATCGATCGAACGGTGCTGGCGCTCTTTCGATCGCACATGCGCTTTCGGCAGGTGCTGAAAGTGCAGAGCGCGCGCGGAGAAGATTACGCGGTGCGCGTCCTCCTTGGATCAAAGTTGGTTGTTAGCGCGCAGAAGTTGTGCGCCTATGCACGGCGACAAGATACGACTGTTGGCAATGTGCTTTTGGCTGCGCTCGCTGAAGCCGCGGCCAAGCATATCCCGTTTCAGCACAGGCTCAATCGCTGCAATGTCGCGGTGGGAAATATCGTCGATCTTCGGCCACACGCCCATCATGATGTCTCGGATGCCTTCGGCCTGCTTTTAGGATTCACTCACATCGTCTGCCGGCCGACCGATATCGCAGATTGGCAGCGTCTGCTGCGCGTCGTCACGCTTCAGAATCGCGCGGGCCGCCATGTTGTCGCACAGGATAGCGGTGCCTGGATGCTCGCGGCTCTGACGACACAGAAGCTAGTGCCGCCGGAGCGACTCTATCGGTTTTATCGTAAGGAGCTTCCGCTGGCGGCGGGGCTTTCGAATGTGAATCTTGGCCCGCACTGGCCGGCCGAGGATCATCCGCTGCCGGCCGATGATTATCTGCGCGTCTCGCCCACCGGACCGATGGCACCCGCCGTGCTGAGTGCGACGACGCTTGGAAAGCAGATGAAACTGGCGCTGACTTACCGGATTGCACTTCTTACCGATGATCGAGCCCAGGCAATCTTGAGAAGTGTTTCGACGCGTGTGATGGAACTTGCTGCCGGACACTCTTCGAACTAATGATTAGCACCCCTCATATTTATACAGATGTATATGAGACAAATGGGACACTTGTCCCACCGAGCTCAGCAGTAGTCGGGAATTTGTAAATGATGAATGGCAAATTGATTACAGCAGAAATTTGAGGCCGATGAGACAAATGGGACACGCAAAAACTGTCCCACTGTCTCATTTCGTCCCACGCCCTTCTGAAAACCCAGTTCAGTCGCCCGGTTTTCCGTCCGCGAGGAAATGCAATTGAACTACCGGGTATTGCGAAAATCAGCCCGATAGCGTTCGATCATTTCCTTCAATCGATCGGCAGGCTGAATCGCATAAAACAGCTCACGATCAAACAGAGTTTTTTCGACTTGGACCTTTTGCTGCACCTCGATAAGGCGGGCGTTCCACTGGCGGAGGGCCGGGTGCGTGGTGGCGACAACATCCTGCATTTCGTGCATCCGGTGAAAGAGCCGGGAGCGCTCAATTGATTTGCGCGGAGCCTCGGCGATCGCACGCACAAGCTGGAGCTTTTGATCGCCAAGTAGATTATGCCGAAGGCGGTGGCCTTCCTGCTCGACGCACGCCAGGCAGGCGCGAGGCACGCCAACCGCATCGGGAAAAATGAGAGTCGCAGTGGTCACCGAAAATCGTGGCGGCTCGAGCTTGAAGTGCCGCCAGATCAATTCATCCAGCACCTGGTCGTACTGTCCGCCACCGATGCCATGAACGAATTGATCCGCCACGAGGAGCCGAAGGACGGCAGTTAAAGTCAATGCCCGTGGCGAGATTCGCAGTTGATGATTTTCAAGCCAGGATTTCAGTTTTGCCGCGGCATCCCAGCCCTCCGCATCCCGATTGAACACAAATGAATCGCCATTCGCATACCGCAGGCAGTAAGAACCGCCATGCAACTCCACCTTCGCCCGGCTTCGTGTCTGATTGCCCAGATCATCCAGCCAGAACGGCGCCTCGACCGAGTCCGATGAAATTGCCAGATTTGGCATTGGCCGGCCAGGCGTGCGGATGCCATTGTCGTGACGGAACTGTTCAAGGGATGCGTTGTAATCGGCGGCAAACGCGTCGGCGCGCGCCATGATGTGATGAACAAACGCCAGATAGGGTTCGCTACGACAGATCGGCGAAAACATCTGCGCTTCGTACTGCAAGCCAAGCGACGCATCCAACTCATGCTGGCTGTCACTCAGTACAACCGGCAGCGAAGAGCTGCTGCTACAGTTTTTCTGCATCGATGCGAAAAACGCCGGAATCACCGGCTCAAACATCCATTCTCGCGCAGCATTCTGAAATTGATTCGAGACGGTTTGCAGATGATCAGTGCTCGGACATTGAAGCAACCCGCTCCAGGCTTTTGCCGACAAATTCGAACCATCGCTTAAGGCAACCGAGCCACCAGGCCAGCGCAGCGACAAATGTTTTGGCTCGTCGGTATCAACCGAAAAATGGAAGGCTTGTCCATTGAGGTTGCGCGCCACCGTATCGATCAGGACATTCTTGGTCCACACGCCGCTGTGATGCAGTTCCGCCTGATGTCCCGTCGCGATGAGTGGACGCTCGATGTCTGGATGGCCGATGCTCTCGCGTAGCCGTCGCCGCAGCTCCTTCAGCGGCACATTTTGGATGAGGACGGAATCCGCAGCGCCAAGGCTCTTCGCGTTTTGCGTGGTCTGGCTCACCAGATCGGCCGGCTGGGGCCAAATGAGGCGTTGCCCGTCTTGCGCGGGGGCCTTCCAACGGTCGTAGCGCGGGGCCGATCGGTTCATCACCAATAGTATCCAGGCAAAAAGTCTCAGGGCGCGCAACAACAGGAAATCTGAGCCTTGCAAGGCTCTTCTCTTTCCCCCGGATCATTCACCTTCGAAAGCTCGCGCCGCAGAACATCGAGATAATGCTGCATCCGCACGTTGGCGTCATCCAGTGCACCGCCGAAATGGCGATTGGGATCGTTGTAAATCAGCCGAACGGGAATCTCCGTCAGGCGAAGCTCCGCCGCCCAGACCTGCGGCCAAAGCTGCATCGGAAAAGCATATCCCGCCTCAGTCAGCTTCAGCCGACGGTTGGCTGACACGCGATGCGCCTTGTATCCACAAAAGGCATCGGTCAAGGAAAAGCCAAACAGGTCGTTGAGAATTTGGGTCAACGTTGCATTGATGCTACGACGATCGCCGGGCGGAAGATCATCCGCGGCATCGGGCCGAAGGTAGCGTGACCCGCTGATCAAATCGTATTGGTCGCTTTGAATCGCGCGGATGAAGTCGGGAATGCGCTCCGGCTCATGCTGCTCATCACAATCCATCGTGATGACCCAGTCGTAGCCTTTGCGATCGGCATAATCGAAAGCATCAATCAGGCTCTGGCCATAACCCAGGTTCGTCGAGTGGCGAATGATCTGGATATCGGATCGGCGATCGAGAATCTGCGGCGTCTTGTCCTTGCTTCCATCATCCACGACCAGCACGTCTTGATGAAACGTAAGAATCTTGTCTAAAACGCCATCGACGTATTTTTGCTCGTTATGGACTGGGATTGCGATGAGAAGCCGCACAACTACTCCCTTTCGCCAGAGCAGGGAACCTGCATGGCATATAGCCGTGCGATAGTCCCGCAATTGCCACAGCCAGCTACAAACGCCGCGCCGCAGCGGACCGCTGATAGTAGAACCCGGGCAATGCGCAGGTCAAACGGCTTCTTCTGGGCCGCCAGGCATATATTTCAATTCAAAGCCATCATCCACAAGGATTTTTCGGGTTATTCGATATCTGCTTCGACAGCCTCCCCGAGCAGCTTTGGAAGCACTTCAACGAAATGACTTCGGGCCATCACACGATCGATTCCAAGCCCCCGAGCCTTGGCGATCGTTTGGGCATCGACATGCGATACGAACCCCACAACCTGCCGCTCCCGCCCGGTTTTCCATGTGGCGGCGGCTTCGACCGCGCCGGCTAGATTGAGGTCCACAATCAGCAGGTTCCCATTTTCATTTACAAGCTGCGCTGGCTCTCGAATGATCTTCACCTGGCGATTGATTGCCCGAGCCGTCGCCGAAATTCGCGAAGAAAACAACAGATCTCGCACCAGAGCCAGGATCGGTATCACGTCATTCGATGTCACGACCGCATCTTACTGCGGCTTAGATGGTTCCGATAATCTCTCAATTTCTTTCTCGCCAACAGCCGAAATCCTATCTAGAGCTTCAGTGCGTGCGCATCGGCTGCGCCGTTGCTGAAGCTAACGCGAAGTGAAAAGGGAACGAAGCCAATGGATTTGGCAACGATCATCGGTCTTGTCGTGGCCTGGGGCGCGGTCCTTTTCTCGATGTTTCACGCCTCCGAAGGGGCGATGGGCGCCTATTTCAAGCCGCCGGAAATCTTTCTGGTGTTCGGCGGCTCTATCGGCGCTGCCCTCCTTTCAATGCCGTTGCACAACATCACCGGCGCGGTCAGTTATTGCAAAAAGTGGATGTTTGCGGCCCATCACGACGTCGCCCACCTGATCAAAGAAATGGTCCAGTATGCCGAAACCGCGCGGCGGGATGGCGTGCTGGCGTTGGAATCGGTGGCGCGCGAAGCGCCCGATCCGTTTCTCCGCCGCGGGCTTCAGCTCACGATTGATGGGACGGATCCCGATTTAATCGAACGCATCCTCCGCATCGAAATTGAAGCGATGGCCGAACGTCATAAGCATGGCAAGCACCTGTTCCATACCTTGGCCAAGTTCGGTCCCGGCTTTGGTCTCATGGCGACCCTCATTGCCCAAGTGGCCATGTTCCTTCACCTCGACGGCGACGCCGCCCAAATCGGCAAGGCCCTGGCGATCGCCCTCACCGGCACGCTCTATGGCTGCCTGCTGCAGAATCTGATTGCCGGGCCGATCGCCGAAAAGCTCTCCTTGCGATCCCAGGAAGAAATCTTCGCCAAAGAGATCATCATGCAGGGCGTTTTGAGCATCCAGGCCGGCAACAACCCGCGCGTGGTTGAAATGCAGCTCATGAGCTTCCTGAGCGTCGGTCAGCAGGCCGCCATGCCCAAGGCCGCTTAAGACTCGCCCTTCTCAAACGAATTCAGGTCCGAGCCATGGCCAAGAAATCCTGTCAATGCAAGAAGCCAGGCGAGTGCGAAGAGTGCCCCGAGTGGATCTTCACCTTTGCCGATCTGGTCATGCTGATGATGGGATTTTTCGTGATCCTCTGGGTGCTCAAGCCCCCGGCAGGAAAAGACGTAAAAGATGCTGCTTCCGATGAGCAATGGCTCGTAACGGTTGGTGAGATCAGGCGCGGCTTCGGATATGAAGCCGACCCCAAAAGCACCAATCCTGTCGATCAGGCGATGATCCGCCGCAAGATTCGCAACGGCCCGCAGGATGGAGCCGAAAGCAAGCGCGCCCGCGAGAGCGCGATCGGCACCGATCACGATCCAACCAGCATTCGACCCGGCAAGCAGACCGCCATCGGTGGCCGGCTCCTCTTTACCGCTGGCGATGTCCAATTGACGCCGCTGACTCGCCAGATGCTCGATCAGATCGCTGAAAAAGTTCGAGGCCACTACAACATCGTGCTGGTCAAAGGCCACAGCTCACTCGATGATCTTCCCGACACGGCAACCCCTCATGCTCGCATGGACCTCTCGGTCAAGCGCGCCCAGGCGGTCGTCGATTACCTGATCGAGCGTGGCGTCGACCCAAGCATCCTGCAGGTTCAAGGTTGCTCCGACTTTGAGCCGGTGAAGCAGCGCGACTACGGACCGGATGGCCAAGCCCAGAATCGCCGCGTCGAAATCGAAGTGAGCTCCACGCTTATCGACCAGCGGATGGACCCGTCGGCAAAAAATGTTGCTCCGCAGATCAATGCTTCCTCTTCAGCATCGCTTGCCGTCCCGAACTCCGGCAGTTAAGTAATCCAGAACGCAATACGCCACAGGCGTTTAGCAGAGTATTTCGTGCCAATCCTGCTGTCGGAGCGTCAAGCTGTCCGGACTTACTGCTGAGGCTGCTCAAGCGAACTGAGTAATTGCCCATCTAACCCAAACATTTTCTCCTTTAAATCCCGGTTTTTCATCACTGAATGGGCTGGCGCGCTCGCGGAAGTGCCTTCTATTGCCTCGCAAGGCACATACTTTGCTAGGGTTATCAGACGAGTAGTTGTTGGCTCAATGGGTCAGCATTCATTACAGGTCGAAGAAGGCCAGAAAAACGGAGCGCGATATGGAGAATTCACCCGGGCCGTCGTCTAAAGCCAATCCGGACCCCCATCACGCGCCGGTTTCATATGCCGCACCGTGGGAAAAGCCGTCCACTTCGAATCAGCAGAGCGAACCCGCCCCGCCGCCGATCTGGACACGCTATATCGATAGTCGTTTGAAACAGTTTTGCACGCGTTAGCGGGATTCGAAAATCTAAACATTTCAATCTCGGCGTTAGTGTCTGGCATTTTTCAGTCTGACGCTCGGGGAGATGTTGCGTTTGAGGGTTTAAGCACTTTGCCCCACGCCAGTTTTGGGGCGCACAGGAATTTTGAGTTCTTCAAAGGAAGGTTGTAGACGCATGATCTTGCGGAGTAACAGTGCAGTGGAGACTCAACCACTGCAGGACAATGGCATCATCGACGAATTGCCCTTCAAGCAATTCGTCTGGGGATCAGGGATCGAGTGCTCGTTCCTGCCGCATTTGAACGTCGATCAATTTCAGTGGACTCAGCACAACCGGTTCTGGCGCGACGATTTCAAACGGCTCAAGGACGTGGGAATTACGAACCTTCGCTATGCATTTCCCTGGCACATTCTTCAGCCCCAGCGCGGCCAATTCGATTGGAGTTACGCCGACGAGCGAATCGAAGAGCTCGACAAATTGGGAATCAATCTATTCCTGGACGTGATGCACTTTGGCACGCCGCTGTGGCTCAAGCAGGCGGTGGGCGATCCGGAGTTTCCTGAAGCGCTCGAGCAATTTACCGAGGCGATGGTCAGCCGGTATCGGCAAAGCGTCAAAGTCTGGTGCCCGTTCAATGAGCCGCTGGTCAGCGCGCTATTCAGCGGAGACTTTGGCTTCTGGCCGCCTCACAGCCGCAAATGGCGCGGGTACATGCCGGTGCTGAGCCGAATCGTGCAGGCAACCAATCGCGGCATTCGCGCCATCCGTCGCGCGATGCCCGAGGCGACTGTTCTGCTTTGCGATGCCGCGGAGAATTTCAAAACCCGCAGCAAGGATCCCGACATCCAACTGGAAGTGAAGCGTCGAAATCTCCGCCGCTTCGTTGTAATGGATCTGCTGACCGGCCGGGTCGATCGCCATCACCCGCTGTTCGACTGGCTGTCCAGCTACGGCATGAGCGATGTGGATCTGGACTGGTTCAAAACCAATCCGCAATCGCCCGATGTTCTGGGCCTCGATTATTACCCGCACAGCGATTGGCAGCTTGAACTTGAAGGCGGCTCGACCGTGCAGCGCCGTGCCGATAATCCTGTGGGCCTGTACGGCGTCGCCAACGCCTACTACCAGCGCTATGGCATTCCCTTGATGCTGACTGAAACATCCATCGAGGGGCAGGCCATCAATCGCGAAATCTGGCTCGACACCACGCTCGATCACATCGGCCGACTGCGCGAGCAGGGAATTCCGTTCCTCGGGCTGTTCTGGTGGCCGTTGATCGACCAGGTGGACTGGGACGGCGCGCTGACGCATCGCATCGGCAAGATTCACAGCGTCGGGTTGTTCAATCTCAAGCGATCGCCCGATGGCGCGCTGCTTCGCGAGCCTTCAGCTCTGGTCGAGCAATTCAAGTCGGCAATTGAAGCCGGCGAAGAGCGTGTTGGGAAATTGACGCGGATCGTGCAGCCTTCAGGTATCGACGAAGAGCAGCTCCCGCCCGTCGGGCAATGGAATACGCCGACCCTCACGCAGACCAAGCCGCTGAGTGAAGTGCCGGGATCTGGCAATGGCCATTCGACCAACGGGAATGGCCACAGCAATGGGAACGGCTCGGCAACCAAGCGTCTTTGCGATCCGGTTCCCGGAGCGGCTGGAGAACCTGCAGCAGCACCATCGCGCATCATCAAAGCCGCATCGGGCAGCGAAATCGATGTCAGCGACGACAAATTCGTCGATCGCTATGGCATCGTCGTCTTCAGTCATCTGCGCTGGGGATTTGTCTGGCAGCGCCCGCAGCAATTCCTCTCGCGCTTTGCCAAAAAGCACCCCGTTCTGTTCTTCGAGGAACCGTTCTTCGATCGACCCGAAGGCACGGAGCCGGATGTCAGCTATCACCGCGTGATGCCCAACGTAACGGTCGCCACGCCGCACATGGCTCCCTCCTGGGGAACCAACCCACAGATGCCGCACATGCTCCGGAAATTCGCTCGCGCCGCCATCGAGCGCATGAACGAAGACGGCAGCTTCGATAAACCGCTGCTCTGGTACTACAGCCCCATGGACTCAAGCTGGTCGCTGGGCCAGGTCGAAAATCGCGGCATCGTCTACGATTCGATGGATGAGCTTTCGCAGTTCAGCGGCGCGCCGCGCTCCTTAGTAGCCAATGAGCAGCGCCTGATGGACCATGCCGACGTCGTCTTCACCGGCGGCTACGAGCTGTGGACCAAGAAGAAACAGCGGCATAACAACGCCCACTTCTTCGGGTGCGGCGTCGAATACAGCCATTTTTCCAAGGCTCAGGACCCGGATACCAGCATCCCGCCCGACATCGATTTCATGAAGCGGCCGATCCTTGGCTGGTTCGGCGTCGTCGATGAACGCGTCGATTACGCACTGCTGGCCGAGATGGCCCGCATGCGGCAGAACTGGTCCTTTGCCATCGTGGGGCCGGTCGTGAAGATGGATCCGAATCTTCTTCCTCACGCGCCCAATCTTTTCTGGCTGGGCCAGCGCGATTACCAGGTGCTGCCCAACTACTGCCGGGCATTCGACGTGAACATGATGGCCTTTGCCATCAACGCGGCGACTGAATTCATTAACCCGACCAAGGCGCTGGAATATCTTGCGACCGGAAAGCCGGTCATCAGCACACCGGTGAAAGACGTCGTGCGGCAATACAGCGACCTGGTGGAAATCGCGCGCACGCCTGAAGAGTTCATCAAGGCTGCCGAGCGCGCCTTGGAAAATCCTGACAAAGATCGCATTCAACGTGGCATCGAGAAGGCCAAAGCCAGCAGTTGGGAAGCAACCGTTGCGACCATGCAGAGGCTCATTCGCGAAGCCATTACTCCAAAAGAACGTCGGTCTGCCCGGAAGATCGAATCGCTGGCCCCGGAAGAGGCCCAGCTCGCCTACGTCTATCAGGCCACGCAGGGCTCGTAGCCAAAGGCGATTGAGAACGGCGAACGGCGCAGTTTTTGCCGCCGCCGCGAAGAGAGATGTTTTGGTGGGGCAATCTGGTCGTGCCCTCCCGCCAACCGGAGAGACGGGAATGAATCGTAAAATCGTCATTATCGGCGCCGGCCCGACTGGCCTGGGCGCCGCCTATCGCCTCAAAGAATTGGGATACAAAAACTTCGAGCTCTACGACCGCCATCCGTACATCGGCGGCCTGGCCAGCAGTTTCAAAGACTCCGCCGGCTTCACGTGGGACATCGGCGGCCACGTGATGTTCAGCCATTACAAGTACTACGACGACATCTTCGACAAGCTGATGGGCAATGATTTTCAGCTCAACATGCGCGAATGCTGGGTGCGCATGTTGGATAGATGGGTGCCCTACCCGTTCCAGAACAACATCCGCTATCTCCCGAAAGAGGTTTGCTGCGAATGCCTGACTGGATTGGTTGAAGCCCAGACGCTCCGCGATCACAAGGCGACGAAGAATTTCAAGGAATTCATTGACGCGGTGTTCGGCGACGGGATCGTCAAGCACTTCATGGGCCCCTACAACTTCAAAGTCTGGGCCCATCCGCCCCAAATGATGAACAAGGAATGGATTGGCGAGCGCGTCGCCGTCCTCGATATCAACCGCGCCATTCGCAACGTCGTAATGGGCTCCGATGATTTTGGCTGGGGTCCCAACAACCAGTTCAAGTTCCCGCTTTATGGTGGAACCGGCGAATTCTATCGGCGATTCGAAAA
>JANWHF010000207.1 GCA_025450555.1 Tepidisphaeraceae bacterium
CCGGCCAGTCGGTTGAGTTGTCCATCAAGGGTGATCGAGTCGTGGTGATCAAACCCATGCCGGATTTACAAAGTAAGCAAGTCGCCGACGCGTCGCATGCCAATATTCCGGGGCATTAGTAGAGGTAGCTTCGCCGTAAATCCGACCGCGGCGGCGGGGCGCGCATGTGGGACACCAATTTCGCACGGCAACGGCGGCCGTAACGCTCGCCCGGCGTAAGTGGATGGGCGGCGAGGCGTTATGCGGCGATGATCATAAAATCACTTGACAGACGAGCGGGGCGCATGTACCATCTTTATCAAGACATTGCTACGAATGTAGCTGCTTATCCGGCCTAATCTTATCGCAAAAACAGGGGTCATTTTAGGGGTCAAAAAAGGTCGAAAAGCGCCCCGTTTTGTCTCATTCTGTTCCATGTACGGTGACGTACTATCATATCCTGCTGATGATGCGGTAGTTGCGATGAGGGGCGATTTCATGTCGCGCGCCCCATTTTGCGCGCATTGCGCCCCGTCCCAGTTTAGCCGCCCGGTTCATCGGGCGCTTTCAACCCTTTCGCGGCGTCGCGGGAGCGACGCCCTCCAGAAGACCAGAAGACGATGCATCATCCGGGAAAATGCCAAAAATGTTGCATTTGGTTGCATGATGTTGCACGGCGTTGCATGAGGGGCAAGTTCCAGAGTTCCATGCAGAACATTTACCTAATCATAGCATTACGCTTTTCGCGATTCGAGATGTTCCCAGCGTTGATAGAGGGCGGTGACGTTCTTTTGGGCGGCATCGACCTGGGTACAGACGTCATGAAGCTTATTGCGATCCTTGAGGATGGCGGGATCTTCCATTTGCCGTTGAAGGGCGTGCAGCGATTCCTCGGCTTCCATGATCTTTGTTTCCATCTGCTCCAGTTCGCGCTGCTCCATGTAGGTGAGCTTTTTGGGGCCGGTTGGTTTGGCGGCGGGGGGCGGAGATTTTGCTGACGAAGCGGCTCTCGCATCTTTCGCTGTAGCTTCCTGGGCGGCCTGCCATTGAGAGAGGTCCGCATATCGGCCCGAGCCGCCACGACCATCGAGCCAGAGCAATTCGGTGCTGATGCGCTCGAGCATGAAGCGGTCGTGCGTCACGAGGACCAGCGCGCCGGGAAACTCGGCCAGGCTTTCTTCCAGCACTTCCAGCGAATCGATGTCCAGGTCATTGGTCGGCTCGTCGAGAATCAGCAAGTCGGCGGGCATCAGCATGAGCCGGGCGATGAGGACGCGCGCCTGCTCGCCGCCGGAAAGCTGGCCGACCGGCAGATCGAGCTGCTCGGTGGTGAAGAGAAATTTTCTGGCGAACCCCGAGACGTGCATCGAGCTGCCCTGGAAGCTGACCGTCTGCCCGGTCGGACAAAGCGCTTCGCGCAGTGTCTGCGATGGATCGAGCTGTTGGCGATTTTGGTCGAAGAGGACGATCTTCAATCCATCCGCGCGCCAGATTTCGCCCGAATCGGGTGAGAGCTGGCCGGCCATCATGCGAATGAGCGTACTCTTGCCGCTGCCGTTTCGGCCAAGGAGGCCCAGCTTCATGCCGGGTGAGAGGACGACATTCAAATGCTCGATCAGCAAGCGATCGCCAAGACTCTTGCTGACATCGCGCGAAACCAGCAGCTTGCGCGTTTTGCGATCGGTGGCGGAAAAATCGATCTGGGCGGGGCCGGATTGTGAGTTGCGCGATTTGAGGGCGGCCAATTCCTCCATCATCTTGCCGGCTTCCTGGATGCGACCCTTGGCCTTTGTCGTGCGCGCCTTGGCGCCGCGCCGCAGCCATTCGATTTCGCGGCGCACGCGGCTGGCCACCGCCTGCTCGCGCGCGGCCTGCGCGGATAGGTATTCCTCGCGACGATCGAGAAATTCGCTGTAGCTTCCTTTGACGCTCAGGTACCCGTCGGCGTAGGCGCGGTTCAGCTCGACGATGCGGTTGGTCGCATTCTCCAGGAAGTACCGGTCGTGGCTGACCAGCAGGAATGAAAAGCTCGCGTTTTGCAGGAGCTTTTCCAGCCACACGATGCCTTCGATATCGAGATGGTTGGTGGGTTCATCGAGCAGGAGAAGATTGGGCTCGGTCACAAGCTGGCGGGCGATGGAGAGGCGCTTTTTCCAGCCGCCCGAGAGGGATTCGACGGATTGATGGACATTCTCAAATCCCATCTTGCCCAAAAGTGTCGTCGCGCGCGTGAGGCGCTGATGTTCGTCCAGGGGCTGTCCGGAAAGTGCGCCGATGACGATCTGCAGAACAGACCGACTCGATGGAAATGCGTCTTCCTGCGGCACATATCCGAGGCGAAGCTGCCGTCGCATCGTGAGCTGCCCATCATCAGGCTGCTCGAGCCCGGCAATGATTTTCAGCAGCGTCGATTTTCCCGAGCCATTTGGGCCAATGAGGCCGGTGCGGTCTTCAGCGTCGAAGCTGATGGAGATGCCATTGAACAGAAGTCGCCGGCCAAAGGATTTGCTGAGAGATTGACTGCCGAGAAGAAGACTCATCGCACCGCGCTTTCACATCTAAAAAATAAAGGGGCCGCTGATTCTACGCATCGGGCGATTGGTGGAAACAGGGAGGGGGTGCAACGCGGCCAGGCAATTATCCTGGCGCAGACCTGAAGAAATCGCAAAGCTTGGAAGAGAAGGGGAGATCCAAACGGCAGAGCGGGGGTCAGTTCACAACAACCTGCCGGCCGTTGGGACGGGTCCCGACGATTCGGCCAAAGCTCTGGTTGTCGTCGGTATGGAAGGTTGCCATTACACGCGGATTGATCACAACGCGCTCTTGTTTGGTCGTTCGAACGGTGTCGTTCTTGACCAAAGGATCCTGCGCATCGGCGCGGCCATCAAAAGTGATGTGCTGGCCCATGACGGTGCCGGTGCCGGAAAAATGAGAACCATCGGTCACCTGGCCGGTGGCAGAAAGACTTCCCGATGCGCCCGACTGATCGGTGACCGATGCATTAATCGTGACGCTGCTTGCACCCACGGTAGCGGTGCCCCTGCCGGTGTAGGTGCCCTTGATGACGATGGTAAAGGTTCCCTTCCCGCCACTCGATGGCGCAGCCGCATCGGCTCGGAAGCCGCGCGTGGCTGGCTTGAACTGCAGGATGGACGAGTGATGATCGGTCAATGCGATCAGCGCCAGCGACGCCAGAATCACTGGCGTCCAGCCACCGAGTCGCAAATTGAGAGTCCGTCGGCCGATCATCGTGTAAGAGTCTAACCTACCAATCATGAAAGGACAGTGAGAGAAAGGGAGGTGTTTTTTCATGCGATGCTCGCTTCCAGAGCGGTGGGGTGCATCGTACAAATGCCCGGAACCCGTACTCGGAAGGTCGTTCCGACGCCGACTTCGCTTTCAATTCGGCAGGTTCCGCCCAAAGACTTGATGTGAGAATCGACCAAAAACAGGCCTAAACCGAGATGCTGTCTTGCATTAGAAGAATCTTCGCCGTGGGAAACACGGTAAAATGGCTCAAATAGATGGGGGATGTGCTCGGCCGCGATACCGGGACCGGTGTCAGTAATGGCCACTTCCAGATCGGCCCCTTGCGCCTCGCAATGAATCTCGACCGTGCCGCCCGGACGATTGTGCTCGACCGCGTTGCCCATGAGATTCATCACGATGCCACGCAAGCGGTTAGAATAAGTCTTGACCGGAAGGCTCGGCGGGATATTCCTGACGATTTGGACCCGTGCCGGTACGGCCAAGCCTTCGGCGACATCGGCGCACTGGTTCATTAAGGCCGCGGCGTCAAAGGGTTCCGATTCTTCTTTGACAAATCCGCCACGGGCATGTTCGAGAAGCGTTTGAACCAGTTGCCGAAGCATGCGGGCATCGGACAGGCAGGTTTCGAGGGCCTCGACGTAGGCGGACGCCTCCCTGGGACGTCGCAAAGCGACCTCCAGAGTCGTCACAAGCGCGGCCACCGGGGTTCGCAGTTCATGGGAAGCGTCGGCGAGGAATTGCTTTCGTTGCAGAGTCGATCGCTCGATCCGCTCCAGCATCTCATTGAGCTTGCCGGCTACTGGACGAAGTTCGATCGGCAAAGCATCGGCATCGATTCGACGATCCAGGTGCAGATCGTCGATTTCGCCGATCACTTGAGCCGTCTGGCTCAAAGGTCGAAGCGCTTTGCGTGACACCCCGACTGCGACGGCCGCCGCGGCCAGACCAGCAGCCGCTCCGAATCCGGCCAGCGAAAGGGCCAGCCGGTTTAAAATCGAATCAAGCCGATCGGTCGGGCTGCTGTAAACGACCAGTGCGGGCTGACCACCTGCTCGCGCCGGGCTGAAGCGAAGAGACAGCGTGCGATATCGCCGGCCGCCCCCGAGCGTCACGAACCCGCGGCTAATGACCGTCGGTCCGCGATCGTTATCAGGCAAAACTTGTGGAAGGCGGATATTGGGCCCGACCTGCTTGTCGATCAGCAGTCGATCCTCGGCAGACTCCTCGATTCGTGGCAGGGCCTCAGGCCGATCTTTCAATTCCGGCCGGGCTCGTACGCGAGCGATCATCGAATGATCGAAATCGGCCAGCAGGACCGAGCGGGTCACGATGTACGCAACCAGACCGCCGACGATCAGCATCGCCCAAACGGTCAGGAGAATGGCCATCGCAATCCGACGCGTCATAACAGCAAACAAGCCTCTAAGTGGCATTGGCGCTGAGCACGTAGCCCATGCCTCGCCGCGTGTGAATCAGTTTTGGATTGTGATCCCGGTCGATCTTGCTGCGCAGATAGCCAATGTAGACATCGACTACGTTGCTCACGCTTTCATCATTCTGGTCGTACAGGTGCTCCCAGATTTCACTGCGCGAGACGACCTGCCCGACGCGCAGCGCCAGATACTCCAGCAACGCATATTCGCGAGCGCTGAGATTGATTGAATTGCCGGCGCGATGGACGGTCTTCGAAGCCAGATCGATTTCGAGATCGGCAACTTTGACCGTCTGGGCCGGCTGGTCATGACGCCGACGAATGATCGCGCGCACGCGCGCCACCAGTTCCTTCCAATCAAATGGCTTGACCAGGTAATCATCCGCGCCGAGGTTCAGCCCCTTCACCCGATCTTCAATCGCATCCTTGGCCGTCAGAAATAGGACCGGCGTCTTGTTGCCCTCACGGCGAAGCGTCTCGAGGATCGTCCAGCCGTTCTTGCTGGGCAGCATCACATCGAGCACCGCGCAGTCGTAGGAATTGATTGTCGCCCAGCGCAGTGCTTCATCGCCGTCAAACGTCAGGTCGACGGCATAGCCCTCTTCCCGAAGGCCGTTGGCAATCGAGCGGGCCAGCGATGCATGATCTTCCGCCACCAACACGCGCATCGAACAATCTCCCGGTGCGGTCGCCGCTATTGATTCCCTGTCGGTCCGGAAACGCTGCGGATCGGAGCTTCCAGATCCGCCAGCCAGTCTTTCTGGTCGAGCATTGCCGCATTGCCATCGAGATAGGCCACGTTGACCTTCTTCTTGGAATGCCAGCCCGGCAACGTTTCGTATACGAGAATGGGATTGGTTCGAGTCAGAGAGCCCGAGAGAGATTGACCGGCCAGAGATGAATTGGGATCTCCGGTATCGCGCCAGTCATAGCTCGAGCCGACCAATGGATAGACTTCCTGGTCGGCGGGACACATCAGAATTGTTTTGTCGCCAATATAACCGGCGTCGTCGAGCACCTGCTCCCAGCTTTGCCCCGCCGACGATGGATTCGGCAGAACCCGGCCATTATCCGCGGCATACTGGAGGAACGCATGACTTAAGCCATGCAGGTTGGCAAGGCAGCGAACAGATTGGCTCTGGGCGCGGACGCGCGACAAAGCCGAAAGGATAACCCCCGCAAGAATTACAATAATTCCCAATACAACCAAAAGCTCCGGCAACGTGAACGCACTCGAAACGCGTCGGAGGGCCGGCTGAACAGAATGTCGATCTTGTGAAGGTCGCCGGACGATAGACATTGCCTCCATTAGACTGATCGTAGCGCGCCCGACATCCTCACCCTCCTGGAGCTGAACATTCGCCGCGCGGTAACGGCAAGATGTGGCACAAAACCGTAAAAGCTCCACACTTCATAGGATATCACAGATCCGGCCCGCCAGACAAGCAAGGAGCCGATGTCGGAAGCCTCATTCCGCAGCGGCCACCATGTCATTTTATGTAGCACAGCCGCCCTCGGCTTTGATTTGTGGCAAAGGGCCTTCGACCTGCGGTCGAACACAGCCGGGGGCGGCTGTGCTACATAAAACCGAACTCCTATGAATCGGATCGTCCGACCGCTATACTCGCTGCCGGTTCGATTCCATACCGACCGCGTCGGCTCCGGCAATATCTCTCGGCGGAGGGGTAAGACGGGCATCGCGGGGATAGAACTGATGTCTGGGAAGATGGGCTACCGAACCCGCTATTCCCGCAGTAAAGCAACCGCGCATTTGAGTTTTCGAGTCCCGGCCCTGTTGGCTGAACGCCGGGCGTGGAGGAAACAGTGATGGTGCGCGCACATCGTGCGTTAGGAAAAGTGTCGATTTGGTTCATCGTGCTGGCGAGCCTGGCGCTGCTGGCGGCGGTCGCGCCATCCCATGCATCGGCAAGCGAGACGGTCGGCACCCAGCCCACGTCGTATGCCGTCGAGGTCTCCGCTGATCAGAGCAAGCTCAATGCCGGCGACACCGCCTGGATGCTCACCAGCGCGGCTCTTGTGCTCATGATGACCGGCCCGGGCCTGGCCCTTTTCTATTCAGGGCTGGTGCGCAGAAAAAATGTCCTGGCCACGATGATGCAGAGCTTCATCCTCATGGCTGTTGTGAGCGTCCTCTGGGCCATCGTCGGCTACAGCCTGGCGTTCGATTTTGGAAATCCGGTGATCGGTGGGTTCCACTTCGCTTTCCTTCGCGATGTGGTGCTGTTCAGGAATGGCGGAGCGGTCGCCGGCTGCGAATATGCTCCGACCATCCCGCATTCGACGTGGATGGCCTATCAGATGATGTTCGCGGTGATCACGCCGGCACTCATCTGCGGCGCTTATGCCGAGCGAATGAAATTCAGCGCGATGCTGCTGTTTTCCAGCCTCTGGCTTCTGGGCGTTTATTGCCCGATGGCTCACATGGTCTGGGGCAAGGGCGGCCTGTTTAACATCGGCGTCGGCAATGTGTCGGCCGGCAGGTTCGCGGCGCTGGACTTCGCGGGCGGCACCGTCGTTCACATCAGCTCCGGCATATCAGCACTGATGTGCGCGCTGGTGCTGGGCAAACGGCGTGGATACGGACATGTTCCGATGCCGCCTCATAGCGTGGTGCTGAGCGTGATCGGCGCAGCACTACTGTGGGTGGGCTGGTTTGGATTCAATGGCGGAAGTGCGCTGGCCGCCAATGGCCTGGCCAGCAGCGCCTTTGTTGCGACTCACCTGGCTGCCGCGACCGGCACGCTCGGATGGATGATCGTCGAGTGGATGAAGACCGGAAAGCCCACGGTGCTCGGCGCAATCTCCGGCGCTGTGGCTGGGTTGGTCGTCATCACGCCCGCCAGCGGATTTACCACGCCGATGTATGCCATCGTCATGGGCTTCATCGCCGGCTTCGTCTGCTTCTTCTCGGCAACCATGCTCAAACATTTCTTCGGTTATGACGATTCGCTCGATGCCTTTGGCGTGCATGGAGTCGGCGGCACAGTGGGTGCGCTGCTCACTGGAATCTTCGCTGTTAAGGCCATCAATCCCGCCGGCGCCGATGGCAGCGTTCATCAGCTTCTAAGCCAGTTTCTGGCGGTTCTTCTTACATGGGGCATCGCGTCGGTCGGGTCGGTTGTGCTGCTCTATGTCACCAGCTTCCTTTGCGGCGGACTTCGCGTCCGCGAGTCGGAGGAGTACGAAGGCCTCGACATCACGCAGCATGGCGAGAGCGGCTACAACTTCGAGGAAGCCTTCCCCGGCACGGTCATCGATGACGAAGGAAAGCCGGAGCGACGCGCGATGGCACATTGATTATGGAATGGGCATAAGAGATGCCGCGATCTGCCCGGGCGCTGCCAGCGCTTCGAGCGTCGCGGCACCTTTTACATCAAATGCTCCGATTCGCGTGCGACGAAGCGCCGTGAGATAAGCGCCTGTCGCCAGCTTTTCGCCCAAGTCGCGCGCGATGGCGCGAATGTAGGTTCCGCGGCCGCAGTCGATACTCAGGCGCAGTATCGGCCAGGAATATTCGAGAAGTCCGATGGAATACACCTGGACCTGACGTGGCTCCAGCTCGACAGCAGCACCTTCGCGCGTCAAGTCATAGGCGCGCCGTCCACCAACTTTGATGGCGCTGTAGGCCGGGGGGCGTTGCATGATCGGACCGACAAAAGCCGGCAGAGCATCCTCAATTTGCTGAGCAGAAGGAGGCCGAATCGAATCGGCAAACGGAATTTCTTCTGACTCCGGATCGAACGTCGGCGTGGTAAAGCCAAGCTTCAGCGTGCATTCATACTGCTTTGGCGCATCCATTAACTTTTCACAAGCCTTTGTGGCCTTTCCAATCAGAAGCAGCAACACGCCCGTCGCAAAAGGATCGAGCGTCCCGGCGTGGCCAATCTTGATGCCGCGCGGAAGCAGCCGCTTGACGCGGTCCACCGCTCGGGCAGAGGTCAGGCCGGCGGGTTTGTCGAGATTGATGATGCCGTCCATGCGATGGAAATCTCGTGCCAGTGCAGATTCTGAAGCAGCCCAATTGGGCGCTGTTATAGACCGCGCCTACAATCTTGTCGTTCCATTTGATCGCAAGATACGCTACTATAATGATTGGAGCGATGGGGATTTTGTCCGGCAGGGGGAAGGCGAGTTCAAAATCCAAAGGGCCTTATGGTCTGGGACAAGCCACAGATCCTCAAAGCACTCAAAAAGCTTCACAAAGACGGCGACGATCTTTCCTACAACGCACTGGCGGCGCGACAGCAGTCGCTGGTGTCGGCGTCGGCCTATCACTTTGGCTCTTATCGCAGCGCGGTGGAGAAAGCCGGAATTCCTTATGCCGAAGTGGTTCGCCGGCCGCGCTGGACCAAGGCGGCCATCATCAAGTTGATTAAGGAAGCCAAGCGCCGCGACGATGATTTGCACTGGTCTGCCGTCACCAAGCGGCGCGACGAACTCGGCAAAGCCGCTTTTGCCTCGCTTCAACCCCGGCTTTTTGGAAGCTGGGACCGGGCGTTAACCGCGTCAGGCCTGGACGCGGATGAGGTGAATCGATACCACAAGTGGGACAAGGATTCGATCGTTTCCGAGCTGCGCAGTCGAAGTCGCGATCATGAGCCGCTCAACAGCGGCGCGCTGCAGCAGGAAGAGCCGGGCCTTCACGCGGCGGCAGTACGCCATTTTGGTTCATATGATGCCGCGCTTCGCGCCGCCAAACTCGATCCGGACAAGCTCCGGCAGCGCCGGGCATGGTCCAAGCAGCGCGTGCGCGACGATCTCAAAAAAGCAGGACGCGACGGGCAGCATTTGTCCGACTCGGCCGTGCGTCGTCATGATCCAGCACTCTATGGCGCTGCGGTTCGCCTTTTTGGCAGCTTCACCGCCGCCCGAGCCGCGGCTGGTATCAAGTGGAAGCGATAATTTGTGAAGCTCGCCTTTTCCACCAACGCCTATACCCATTTC
Organism: Tepidisphaeraceae bacterium; assembly: GCA_025450555.1. Taxonomy (GTDB): domain Bacteria; phylum Planctomycetota; class Phycisphaerae; order Tepidisphaerales; family Tepidisphaeraceae; genus JANWHF01. The sequence continues at coordinate 9,647 of JANWHF010000207.1, forward strand.
TCTTTGCTCGAAGCGCTTGAAGGGATCAAGCGCGCCGGCTTTGAAGCGGTCGAAATCCTGGCGGATGTGCCGCATGCCTACCCGCCTCAAATCACACCGAAGCTGACCTCAGAAATCGTTGCGACACTCGATCGACTTGGCCTTTCGGCAAGCAACATCAATTGCAATTGTTCATTTGGCTACTGGAAGCACGCGCCGCCTGAGCCGTATTTCGAGCCGAGCCTTATCAGCCCTAATCCGCAACATCGCGCTGACAGATCGGCGATGATTCTCAAAGCGCTCGATTTCGCACGGGAAATCGGCGCAGCCAATATCAGCATCACCAGTGGCCGGACGCTGGGCGGCATGCCTCCGAGTCAGGCTGCAAAACAATTTGCCGAGTCCATCAAACCGATTCTCGACAAGGCCGATTCAACGGGCGTAAACGTCGGCATCGAATGCGAGCCGGGCCTGTTTCTGGAATATGTTGCGGAGCTGCGCGAATGGATCGATCGGCTGAATCATCCGCGATTCGGCGCTAATCTCGATATTGGCCATAGCGTTGTTGCCGGTGAGTCGATCCCCCAGGTAGTGAATCTCCTCGCCGGCAAGATCTGGAATATGCATGTCGAGGACCTGCCAGGCCGAAAGCACTATCACATGATCCCGGGGGAAGGGACGTTGGACTGGTCGGCACTGCGAAGCGCGCTTCATGAAATCCACTATGACCGCTATCTCACCGTCGAGCTTTACACGCACACCCAGCAGCCACAGGAGGCTGCCGACAAAAGCTTTGCATTCTTAAGCCGCTTCTTTAACCAAGCCTGATGCACAAGCTGGGCTTTCTGATTCTTTACACCCCGCGCCGCCAGGCGTATAGTCGGCGCGAGCGTGGCGGGGCTGGTTTTTCCCGTTGCGCAGGAGCATCCGCATCATGGCAGAGCAAGATTCCCCGGCTGCTTCACCGCCGAACAACGAATCATTTTTGCCGCAGTCCACCGTCCTGATCGTGGATGACAACCCGCAGAACGTCGAGCTGCTCCAGGCCTTTCTCGAATCACTGCCGATCAACATCGCCACAGCCAGTGACGGACTCGAAGCGCTGCGGAAGATCGAGCAGCAACCACCCGACCTGATCCTGCTGGACATCATGATGCCCCATATGAGCGGCTTCCAGGTTTGTAAGCGAATTAAGGGCGATGCGAAAACGAAAGACATCCAGGTGCTGATGGTGACCGCTCTCAACGAACTGGGCGACATCGAGCGCGCCACCGAATGCGGCACCGACGATTTTGTCAGCAAGCCGGTGAATAAATTCGAGCTGCTGACGCGGGTGAAGAGTCTTTTGCGCGTTCGGCACCTGAAGACTGAATTGGAACGGGCACTGACATACCTTCATGAAATCGAGCAGGACGAAGAGGTTCTGTAGTTGCGCCGCAGCACCCGCTTTGAATGCTCTTGAGATTGGCTCGCTGAACGCTTGATAGGACAAATCTGATCTGAACGGAGTAAGCCATGAAATCTCGGTTTGTGCTGGCTCTGGTGGCTTCATTTGCTTTTTTGGGATGCTCGCCTCAATCAAGCCCGCCCGCGCCGTCTGTCCCTCCCGCGCAGGCCGGCAACTCGCACAATCAGATGAGCAGCGCGGTCCAATCCGGTGGAATAGCGGCTGAGGCCGAATCCCCGGCACCGCAAACCCAGGCATCGATCTCGAAGAGCGAAGCCCCGAAAGCCGATAAACCCGATCCGCGCGCCGATTATGGAGCCGAATCCTATCGGCTGGTCGATCAGCGGGATGAGATCATCTCCGTTTTGAAAAACGGCATGACCGTCATCGCCAGGCGCATGTCATCCCCGGTGGTTTCAGTACGCGGCGTGACGATGGCGGGCGGCGTTTATGAAGGACGCTGGCTGGGCGGGGGGCTGAGCCATCTGCTTGAGCATCTCGTGGCTGGTGGCAGCAGCGAACGCCGAACCGAAGCCCAAAACCGCGATCTGCTTCAGAAGATCGGCAACAACTCCAACGCCGCCACCTATCCCGATCACACCGAGTTTTTCATCAACACCACCAAGGCCCACATGGCCGAGGCGGTGGATCTGGTCACCGGCTGGATGCTGGGAGCCAAGATCACCGAAGCCGAATTCGAGCGCGAGCGCGAAGTCGTGCAGCGCGAGCTGGAGATGCGCGAAGGCGAGCCTGACACCCCGCTGTCTCAAATGGCCGACCTGAACCGCTATCGCGTCAGCCCGGCGCGCGTGCCGGTCATCGGATATCAGGCCGTCATCAAGCGGCTGACGCGCGACGACGTCTACACCTATTACAAGATGGCCTACCAGCCCAACAACATGATCTTTACCGTTGTGGGTGACCTGGAACCACAGAAGATGCTCGAGGCGGTGCAGAAATATGTGGCCGATGCGCCGCCAGGACGGGCTTTTTCGCACAATATTGAAGCCGAGCCCAATGTCCTGACGCCGCGCACAATCGCCGCGACTTTTCCCAAGCTCGGGCAGGCGCGCATGATCATCGGGTATCCGTCGGTGTCGATGTATGATCCGGACCTGTATGCCATGGACCTCCTGGCCACGGCCGTCGGCGGGGGCGAGAGTTCGTTGCTTACTGAAGAATTGCGCGATAAGCAGCAATTGGTCAGCAGCGTCGA
>JANWHF010000208.1 GCA_025450555.1 Tepidisphaeraceae bacterium
TCCCCTTGTCCGGCGGCGGGTTGTGGATAGAGTATCCTGCCCCGATGGAAGAATTTTCACCCGGAAAACCGATTCTGGTGGCTGTGGCGGGTTGGATCCTGCCGGGCTCTGGATACCTCATCATCGGCCAGCGATCCCGCGGCATCACGATCGGCTTGACCATCATCATTTTGTTTTTCCTGGGTCTTCTGATCGGGGGTGTTCGGGAGCTGGAAGTTCCGGGTTATGGGCCGACCGCCAACAAGATCCGCGTCGCCTCGCGAGGCGGATTTGCAGCCAGCGAAGCTTACGCAAGCGATGATCTGGAAGAAGGGCCCTGGGTGATGACCCGCCATCCCCTGGATGAAATTCGCAATAAGCCCTGGTCGATCCCGCAGATCATGATGGGGCCGATCGATCTGCTTTGCGATATGTGGTCTTTGCAGGCATCGCAGCGAGCGGGCGAAACTTCGCATGCCATTGGCACGCGGTCGCATAGCCGGACGAATGAGATCGGCGTGCTTTACACCGCCGTCGCGGGGTTGCTCAATCTGCTGGCGATCATCGATTCTGCTTATCGCGCGGGGCAGGGCGGGGAAGCGGGGAAAGCCGCGTGATTTCCACCATCTTGGCTTATCGTCCGTTTCTCGATCCGCTGCCGGTCTGGCCCAATTCGGTCTGGCCGTGGCTGATCGTGCCGCTGTGTGTGGCGGTGGCGATCGTATACAAATCGATCCGTTGCCGGACGATGGACCGCGTGCCGCGCGAGGCGGCGGGGATCACGTTCTGGATTCTGATCTGCATGGCGGCGGCAGCGGTCGCGCTGGCGATCATCGTGCGCGGCATTGTCGAATGAATGGACTGCGCTTTAAGCGGCAGTAGTTCGCGGGCGCCGCGGTTTCAGGCGGATCACCGTTTCCAATCCCATCAAGTGACAGGCGGCGAGATAAACCAGTCCGCCGACGCCCATGATGATCACCAGTTGTGCCAGCCAGATGGTTCGGCGTTCGCCGGTCGGATAGCCGGGGATGTGTTCGATCGCCAAACATGTCACGCCCATGGCGAGAGTGCCGATGAGCATCTTGATCACGGGGATCACGCTCTTGTGCAGATCGAGCCCGCCGATCTTGCGGTTGAGCATCCAGATCATGACGATCGCTTGAATCGCGAAGCTGACGAGCGTGCCGACGGCCATGGCCGACTCACCCATCCACCAGAGCAGCGGAAGCTCGACGATCAAGTTGAGAAGAATGTTGACAATCGACATGACTAGGGGAGTCGTCATGTCGTGGATCGCGTAATAAGCACGGTTCACGATCTGCAACGCGCTGAAGGCCCAGATGGCACCGGCATAGAACATCACCGAGCGGGAAATCAGGGCCGCGTCCTGCGCATGAATGTGGCCGTTGAGAAACAGCAATTTCACTGCGGGCTTGCTCACGAGGATTAAGCCCAGGCTGGCAGGAAGACCTTCCCACAGCGCGGCCTCGATGCCGTGGCGAAGGACGCTGCGAAACCGATTGCGATCTTTGTCCAGCGCATCGCTGCTGAGGTTGGGGAACACGGCCGTCGCCAGTGCGATGGCAAAGACGCCAAGCGGAAATTGATAGAGGAACTGCGCCAGGTCCAAGCGCCGTGGGGCGCCAAGGACCATCGGATATCGAACAATGTGATGGAAAAAGTGGAAATGCGTGATGATTCGACCTGCACTATCCACATCCTGCATGAGGGCGAAAGAAATGCCCTTATCCAGCAGCACCGAAAGCTGAAGCACTCCCGCCCCTAATGCAACCGGCAGCGAAAGCAGCAGCATTTTCCGGATGGCCGGCGTCCAGAACCGCAGGACCGGCTTAAAGCGAAAGCCCACCGCGCGCAACGAAGGCAGCAGCATTACAACCTGCAAGACGCCCGCCACCAGCACGACCATTGCCAGCCAGTAGGCGAGCTTGGTTTGTAGAATGATCGTTTCGGCACGAGGGGTATTGGTATGCAGTCCGAGAATCCAGGCGCCCAAGAGTAGAATCGCGATGTGGCAGACATTCAGGATGATCGGAGCCGCGGCGGGGACGCCAAATCGGCGATGGACCTGAAGGATGCCGCTCAAAAACGCGACGCCGCAGATCATCAGCACGTACGGCAGCATGATCGCGGTCAGCTTCAGCATCAGCAGGCGCTCGGGCCGGCCCGAAGAGGACAACGCGATGCAGGCTGCGAGAATGACCTCGCCGACGACCGTGATGCCCAGCAGAATGACGGCCAACAGGTTCACCGCTGCCGCCGCGAATAGATTGGCTTCCTGTTCGCCCTCTTCCTTGATGGCTTTCGTGTAAAGCGGGATGAAGGCGGCCGAAAGTGCGCCTTCGCCCAGCAGCTTGCGGAAAAGATTGGGGATGGTGAAGGCAACGGTGAAGGCCGATGCGACTAAGCCAGTGCCCAGATAATGGCCGGCCACAATCTCGCGCCCGAGCCCCATGATTCGGCTGACGAGAGTCAGGCCGCCGATCAGGCGCGCATGACCAATAAAGGAGCGGGAGCGAGCATCCGTGGAAGAGGGATCGCGAGGGGAGCTGATGGTGGCCGAGGATGTGGAGATGGGGATGGTGGACATTCCGTTGTCTTTGTCGCGCTGCATCCGGGCAACGCACTATTGAGTTTCTATTCCAAGAGTCTGAGAAGCGCTCCGCTCTTGCGTCGCGGCTAAACTGGGCGAACCTTTGAGTTTTCTCTTCAGCGCCTCTGTCGCGCCTCGAACATCATCTGCCGCAATCACCGCAGAGGAAACCGCAACCGCTTTTAATCCGCTCGCTACGACTTCATCGACATTTTGGGCGGTAATTCCCGCAATGGCGACGGCGGGAATTCCAATACTCGATGCGACTTCCCGTGCATAGGCCGGACCGGGCAGAAAATCGCGCGGCTTGGTCGCGCTGCGAAAGAAAGGACCCACACCGATGTAATTCGCTCCATCCAGAACGGCTTTGCGCGCCTGCTCGATGCAATGCGTGCTGACGCCGACGATCTTTTCCGGTCCCATGAGCTTCCGCACCTGGTCGGCCGGCAGATCCTCCTGTCCAACGTGTACGCCGTCGGCATCGCTGAGGATCGCAAGATCGGGCCGATCATTCATGATGGACAGCACGCCGTGCCTTCGGCAGAGCGCCACAAGCTGCTTCGCCCGCGCCAGTAACTCTCCGCCATCCAAATCCTTTTCACGCAACTGGATACAGTCGGCACCGCCCGCGATCGTTTGCTCGACAGTCTCCAGCCAGGGCCGGCGGCATAGCGCTTCGGTGATCAAGACATAGAGCCTAACTTCCGAAAATCTGCTTCTGCTCTGAAGCGTGCGGGCCAGCGTCTGCTCGATCCCATAAAAGCGGTATCGCAACAGTTCGACATTTCTCGCCGCTGCTGCAGATTCCGTCTTCAAATATTCTTCAATGCTCCGTAAAGCCTCACCAAGCCGCTTGCCTGAAGCGGTAACGACGTGGCTCAGATTTTCGCGATTTTGTTCCGATGGCGTCTTGTTATCCACACCCACGTCGGCCGCGATATCGCGGTGCAAAATGGCGGTTTGGAGGACTGGCGACAGCGCTGTTGTCAATTCATGACGAACGTCTTTCAACGCTGCCGAGATTGAGCTATCGTTGAGCGCGAAACGCGCGTAGTCTTCCAGAACGCGCAGCGCTTCACGAGCGCGATTGGCGTTGGCATCCAGCAGTCTGAGGATTGGACCGGTCATGCGTTGCCCCTCACGGGGCCGATTATAACGGCAGCCGCTGGCGGGCGTCAGTGGATGGGAGCGTTTTGCAGAACCTATGAATCAGCGGCATCGCGATTTTAATAAGGCCGTGCGGAAGCTTCGTGTGAACAGGCTGTCGCCAGCGCCGCTCAAGATTTCCGGACGCGGGGTCGAATCCTACAATGCCGGGCCAATGAATGAAGTAAACCAGATCGTTTGCGCCAATTCCATTGACTGGCTCAATGAGCGTCCCAAAGGGTGGGTGGACCTGGTCTTTGCGGATCCCCCGTTCAACATCGGCTATTTGTATCACGGTTACGACGATCGGAAGAAAACCGAAGATTACCTCGAGTTCAGCCGGCAATGGATCAAAGCCGTTCATCGCGCTTTGAGCCCGACCGGCTCCTTTTATCTGGCCATTGGAGACGATTATGCCGCCGATCTATGCGTGATCGCCCGGCGGGAGATCGGCTTCAACTTGCGCAACTGGCTGATCTGGCATTACACCTTTGGCCAGCAGCCCAAGCGCAAATTCGCCCGAAGCCATACGCACATTCTTTATTTCACAAAAGACGAGACTGAATTCACCTTCAATTACGATGCGATTCGTGTGGCCAGCGCGCGCCAGACGACTTACGGCGATGCACGGGCCAATCCGAAAGGCAAGCTGCCGGATGATGTCTGGTTTCTGCGGCCTCAGGAAGCGCCCGAGCCGCATTTTGCACCGGAATGTGACACCTGGAACGTGAGCCGGGTGTGCGGGACCTTCAAGGAGCGCGAAGGCTGGCATGGCTGCCAGATGCCGATTGGAGTGCTCAACCGGATCATCGCCGCCAGCTCGAATCCGGGCGATGTCGTGCTCGATCCATTCAATGGCTCGGGAACGACCGTCGTTGCCGCCGCTCTGCTGGGCCGGAAGTACATTGGCATCGATCAGTCGGAAGAATATGTGGGCTACGCCCGCAGCCGGCTGGACCATGCGCTGCAATCGGCCGGGAAGAATGGCAAATCAGATCATTTGACGAGCGAAGTTTTCGCCGCCGCCACCGATCCGGCCCGGGCTTCAAAAGTCCTGACGGAAACGGATGCATTTGGGCGAAAACGCGTTGCCCGGCGCAAAGCTGCCAAGAGCGCCTGAGGTTTGCGAGAAACCTCTAAATCATCTGCGACATGAACAGCAGAAATGCAGTGGTGAGAAACGCCAGGAGCGCTGCCAATTTGCGATAGCGCGAATTGACGATCACCATCGCGAGCATCGCCAGCAGCAATCCCATTCCAGCCAGGAGCGGCGAAAGAAACATCCAAGTCCAGAACAAGGCAATGCGGATCGTATCGGTCTTTGGATGAACTTCGTGGACCACCCCCAGCCCAATCGGCAGGATGACCAGCAGGACCAGGCAGGTTAACGCCACCCCACGGGAAATGCGGTGTAGAACCTTCCCGACCGAGCCTGAGTTTTGGCTAACGCACTGATTTACGACACCACCCATTTCAATCCTAAAATCGGCCGCGCGGGGGCGGGAAATGAGGAACTGCCGTTCATTCACAGGAAATTTTGATCCGCCCCTTTTCCATTTCGTTGTGCACACTGTTCCGATAACCGATCTGAACGCTGGCAGCCCTTTTGTTCTGTGAGAAGGCAAATCAGTTGTTGCGTGAAGGAGTTTCGAGCCTCCGTCTTGTACAAAGCTTTATTCGTCAACTAGATACGCGCATTCATTTAAACTTTCATGGCAGCGAACTTTAGTTAATTACGTGCAATCAATGTACAACAGGCGTACATTATTTGCCCTCCTACAGGGAATGAGCCCATGCTCTTTGAATCACCTTTAGACCGTGCTTTTGCAATTGCCATTTCACGATTGGCCCATTGCAACCCATTCCTTCCCGAGCGCATGAAGTGCGAGCGCGAAGCATTGGGCGAGGAGTTCACCGAACTGGATGTAGTCTGGAGTGTCAGCAAGGATTGGGAAGGCGACCGCGCCAACATCCGTCGGATTCAGACTCGCGCGGAAAGCCTTTCGCAGCAGTTGCGCCAGCGGCTCGCAACGGGTGCTTCGCCGACGGATGACGATCTACGTCTCTATGAAGACCTCGCGGCCTACCTGCTCTACTACCGGGTGAAGCGCGTTTTTCAGGAGGTCGTGAACGGCTCGGTCGCCAAGCCGCGCGAGCGCATTGCGGAGCTGTACGATCAATTCGCCCAGGACGCGGCCCATTTTTTGGCGATCCCCGGCGTGAAACTGCCCAGCGGATATCAGACGCCGCATCTGTTTGCGATCTTCTTTCAAATTCGCCGGGCGTTTCATCACATCTTTCGCAACATCGTCGGCAGCTCGATGCCTGCCGCCCGCCTTCGCGCTTCGATCTGGCAATCGATCTTCACGCACGACATGGCTCGCTATCGCCGGCTGCTGTTCGAGCGCATGCACGATCTGACGACCCTGATTACAGGCCCATCCGGCACCGGCAAGGAACTGGTCGCGCGGGCGATTGCGCTATCGACTTACCTTCCATTTGATCCAAAAAATCGCGCATTTGCCGACGATTTTAATGACCTGTTTCATCCGCTGAATCTGTCGGCGATGTCGCCGACGCTGATCGAATCGGAACTGTTTGGCCATCGTCGCGGCGCTTTTACTGGAGCTTTGGAAGACCGCATCGGATGGCTGGAGGCCTGTCAGCCGCTCGGCACGGTGTTTCTCGACGAGATCGGTGAACTCGATCCGACCATCCAAGTGAAATTGCTTCGCGTACTGCAAACGCGGACCTATCAGCGCCTTGGCGACACGCGCACGCGCGAGTTCAAGGGCAAGATCATCGCCGCCACCAATCGTGATCTCTCAAAAGAAATGGCCAGCGGCCGATTCCGTAGTGATTTTTATTACCGCATCTGCTCCGACATCATCGCCACGCCGAGCCTGCGCGATCAATTGCGCGAAGCATCGGATGATCTACGAGCGATGGTGCTGTTCATCGCCAGGCGGATCACGGGGGAAGAAGAAGCCGAGCAGCTGGCCGACGAGGTGGATTCGTGGGTGGCCAGTCACCTGGGCCGCAATTATCCCTGGCCCGGCAACTTTCGTGAGCTGGAGCAATGCGTGCGGAATGTGCTGATTCGTCACGAATATCACCCGCAGGCGATTTCTTCATCCGATCCGGGTACGCAACTGGTGGACGCGATCAATGCCGGAAAGCTGACCGCGGACGATCTGCTTCGCCGGTATTGCACGCTGGTCTACTCGCGCACACGGAACCTCGAAGAAACTGCTCGGCGGCTTGCCCTCGATCGTCGCACGGTCAAGAGCAAGGTCGATCCCGAAATCCTCTCGGCAGTCAGAGGTGTCGCGGAAATGGTCGAGGACTAGAACTTACTATTTGGATTTCTCGCCCGGCCCAAGGCTGACGATCGTCATCGGATCAAAAGTGAAATCGCGCATGAGTTGCTTGAGCGACTGAGGCGTGACCGCGCTGAGCGTCGCCATGTCCTGTTCGAGCGAGCGATATTCGCGATTGTAGATCCACTGCCCGCCGATCGAGCGCATGCGGCCGAGAGGAATTTCGCCCTGAAGCACCAGGCCGCTGGCGATTTTATTACGAGCGCGCTCGACTTCATCATCCGCGATGTCATTCTTAGCCTTCTCAAGCTCGGCCAGCGCGATCTTCAGCGCCTGCTCGGTGCGGGCGGGATCGGTCGTCAGCGCCAGATAAAAGCTGCCGCAACCGTCGTGGGGATAGAAGCCGAAGTCCGCCTCTTCCGCGATTGCATTATCCACCAATGCCCAATACAGCCGACTTCCATCGGAATCGCCGACCACGTCGGCCAGGACATGAGCCGCGAAGCGCCGATCGTCCTGCGCGCTGGGTCCCGGCATCATTGCCATCGTGTATTGGCGATTGAGCTTTTCATCAGTCATGCCGATTTTCTGCGATTTATGCGTCGGCATCGGCTGCACGCGCGGCGCATCGACATGCGGCCAGCTTCCGCAATACTTTTCCGCGAGCTTCACGATCTGGTCAAAATCGAATTGCCCCGTGACCGACAGCACCATGTTTCCCGGGCCATACCGCTGCTGAAAATATCGAGCCATCTGATCGCGTTGAAGTTTCTGGATGGATTGAGGCGAGCCGAGAATGCTCATCGACAGCGGATGGCTGCCGAAGTGGGCATCCATCAGTTTCTCATAAAGACGATGTCCCGGGTCATCGAGATACATCGCGATCTCTTCGAGGATGACCTTTTTCTCAGTGTTGAAATCTTCGTCACGAATGGCTGGCCGAAGCAGATGCGACAGATGCTCCAATGCCCGCTCGGTAAACTCCGGCAGCACGTTCGCGTAATAGCCAGTCATCTCCTGCGACGTGAATGCGTTGTACTTGGCGCCGATCTCGTCAAAGATCCGGTTCACATCCTGCCAGGTATACCGGCTGGAACCTTTGAACATCATGTGCTCGAGAAAGTGCGACACGCCATTGACCGATTGATCCTCATCGCGTGAGCCGGTCTTGACGAAAAGCCCAAGGGCGATCGAATGTGCGTCCGGATTCTGCTCGGCCACGATATCCAGGCCGTTGGGCAACTGCTTGTAATGAAAAGTCAGAGGCATCGAAAAAACCCTCGCATCGTCACGGCATATTCAGAGCTTTGGGGCCGACCGTCACGATCGTGAACGGCCCGGCCTCATGAGCCTTCAGATAGGCATTGACCTGATCGACTGACACTGAATCGATCGCGTCCTTGATTTCGTCAAGCGGCCGGATTCGGCCACGCATGAAAAAATCATGCGCGATGGCGCCGGCCCGCGCACTGGTCGATTCACCCTGCATGATCGTGCTGGCTTTGAGGCCGATCTTGGCGCGCTCCAACTCATCGGCGGTTACGCCTTCGCGCATGCGGTGCAGTTCGGCGATGAAGCAGTCGAGTGTCGCCTGCGCTCGCTCGTTGCTGGAGCCGGCATACCCCATAATGCTTCCTGATCCTTTGAGGCTGCTGTAGCCGGCCCAGACGCTGTAGCACAAGCCGCGCTTTTCACGAACTTCGGTGAAGAGCCGACCGCTCATCCCGCCGCTGAGCACTTCGACCGCCATGCGCACGGTGTAGTAATCGGGATCCGTCTCCGGCACCGAAGGCCAGGCGATGCCGATATGCGTCTGCTCGCTTTTTTGTTCCTCGTGGAGAACGCGACCGGGTGGCGGCCTAGTCGCAAACGAAGCTGGCGCTTTGCCGTCCCAATCTCCAAACGTGCGCTCGGCCAGTTCGCGAATCTGATTGAAGTCGATATTTCCAGCCAGCGACAAGATCGCGCCCCCTGCGTGATATCGGCTGGCATGATCGGCGCGCACATCCTTTAAGGTCATGCGCTCCAGGTCTTCCACGGTTCCCATCGAGTTGCGCCCGTAGGGAAAAGGGAAATGCCATTCGCGCAGCTTGACCATCAGCTTCTGGCGCGGGTCATCATCGATCCCCGCCAAGGCTTGCAGAGCCAAATCGCGCGCGGCGTCAAAACCGCTTTCGGGAAGATGCGGCCGGCGAATGATGTCGCCATACACTTCAAGCCCATCGAGAACGCGCTGCGCGACTGCCGCCGATCCAAATCGCGTGTGCTGGACGCCAACGCTGCTGGATCGGCGCAAGCCCATGCTGTCCAGATGATCAGTCAATGCGCGGCTGTCGCGCGAGCCTGCGCCGCGCAAAACCAAATCAGAAAGCACGGTGGCAGACCCGCTTGCATTCAATGGATCCGTGGTCGAGCCCGCCGGAACAAGCAGCGTCATGGCAGCCGAAACCATGCCGGGCATCCGTTCCCCAAGCAGGGTCAGACCATTTCGGAGGGTGTGCTGAAAATAGCGATCGCCCAACGATACTCCTTTCAATCGTGGTTTTGCGATTATAGGCTTTTCCCAAGGCTTATCACCTGCGGGTGCGCTTGGTGCGCCGGCGGGCCATTAACGCCTGTTCCTTTCGCGCCGCCGAGGCCGCAATCGATTCCGGTTTTAATGCTGCCCGGGCCTTTTGGGCCGATCCTAAGTCGCGCGGAGTGGTTGTAATTCGTTTCAACAGCGAGGCTTCCGGATCGGGGTCCTCGCCGCAGTTCTGGCAATAGGCATACTGGGGATCGATGATCTGACCGCAATGGATGCAGCAGCCCGCCACGCGCCTGGAGATCATCAGTTTCCTCCGCTCGAGCGTTTTGATGTATCCCTTTGCCCAGTAATAACCTAGAATCGAGATTCCGACCAACAACACGATTGGATTGAACGCGCTGATGATCAGCACGACCGCAATCCAACCGATAACCGCACCGGTAAAAAGCAGGTAAATCTTTAAAGGCGGGATGCCTTGGCCGCTCCGGTCGGCCATCTCATTGATGCCCAGCATGATCGAGGCACCCAGCACGAAGGGCCAAACCGTCCAGCCTCTTGGCAGCAGAAGATTGACAATGATCCCCACCACGACGAGGCCGGCGATGGCCAGATAGGTCACCCGAAGATCGTGCTCGGCGAATTCCTTAAGCCCGCGGCGGAGGTCCCCCCTGGCCCATTCTTTTATCCGAGTTGGCCACCCTTGAAGCACGAATCGAAGCATAACCAGGTGTCCACGGCGGTACAATAATCCTCACCTTCGACTGTGATGGACGTCAAAGATGGGTTGCGATATTAAAGTTGTAATTGGATGGCTGAAGGGAGACAAAAGGTGATGGGCTGATCGTCTCTGATTCCTCGCCCCAGTGGAGAGCCGATTAGCTTTTGTTCAGGATTGGATTGTGGATTCATCTCACGTGAAATCGACGCTGTATCTGGATGTGCAAGGGCCTGCCATTGCCCGGCAGATTCCGGTTGGACCTGAGCCGGTCACGATTGGCCGAAGCTCGCAGAACGTGCTCGCGCTGGCCGACCATATGGCCAGCCGATTTCATTGCGTGGTGGAGCGAATTGAAGGCGGCGTTCACCTTCGTGATTTGAATTCAAGCAATGGAACGCTCCTCAACGGGCGTCGCGTCACAGCGTCGCCGCTGACCCCAGGCGATGTTGTGCGGATCGGCAATACACGCATCACACTTGTCGCCCAATCCAATGGCAACTCTGGTTTGCCGGGCGAGGGCTTCGAAATGGCGCCAGAGCCACTTGCACCCAACGATCTTCCGCCAAACCTGGATTCCATAACCGCCGACGATCTGGCTGAACCGCTTTCCGAGGCGGATATGGTTGCCGACGACATGTCGGTGGATGAAGTTCTGCCGATCGATTCGCCGGATGAAGATGCGCTGACACCGATTGCGTCGGGTCCCGATCCCATTCAAGTTCTGCGCACGCTGGTCGATTCGCTGCCGGACAAGCCGTTTGGTGAGCGCGACATCGCGATGACCAATTCGCGCGGACAGATCGTTCATTCCGCGGGGCGCGACAACCGTGCCGAGGCGGGCAAAGACTCGGTCCTTATCTTTCGGCTGCTGCTGCTGGCCGCCTCGCGCAGCCGGGCGACCGATTTGCATTTTGAGCCAAAGAATGGCGAATACCTGATTCGCATGCGCGTCGATGGGCTGATGGTCGATGTCGTACGCATATCGCCTGATATGGGGACGCGTGTGTCGGCCCTCGTCAAGGTGCTTTCCGATATCGACTTGGCGCAGCGTAACGCGATTCAGGAAGGCCATTTCAGTTCGCGCGTGCCCGGCAGCGCCGAAGGAAAATTCCGGCGAATCGATTATCGCGTCAGCTTTGCACCGTCGGTGTTCGGCCAGAAGCTGGTGCTTCGTGTCCTCGATACGAGCAATGCGCCGCTGCACATCGGAAGCCTGGGCCTGCCCAAGTGGATGCGGCAGGAGGTGGAAACGGCGGTGAAGCAGGATGCGGGGATGCTGCTGGTCTGCGGGCCAACGGGATCGGGAAAGACAACGACGCTCTATGCGCTTGTGAGAGGCTGCGATGTGCAGCGGCGCAATGTTGTGACGATAGAAGACCCAGTCGAAATCGAACTGCCGCAGGTCACGCAGATTCCGGTCGATGAATCGCAGGATAAGACTTTTTCGAATCTCCTGCGATCGGTGCTGCGCCAGGATCCGGATGTGATTCTGATCGGCGAGATTCGCGACACCGAGACAGCCCGCATTGCGATGCAGGCGGCCATCACCGGCCACCTGGTCTATTCGACCATCCACACGCGCGATACGATCGGAACAATTTTCCGGCTTCTCGATTTAAATGTGGAGCCATATCTTGTGGCGCAGGCGCTGCAATTGGTCTTGGCACAGCGACTGGTGCGTCAGCTTTGCCAATTTTGCAAATCGCCGGTAACGCCCACTCGCCAGCAGCTTCAGCGCATGGGACCCGCCGCTGAAGGAGTCACACAATTATTTATCCCGTATGGCTGCGCCAAATGCCTGGGGACAGGATTTGCCGGCCGGCGTGCATTTTTTGAACTGCTGCGCGTGAGTGACACGATGCGTGATCTCATCGCCCGAGCGCCCACGTTGGGACAGGTGCAGGAAGCATTGGCCGGCACCCCATTCAAAAGCCTCGCGCATGGTGGTTTTCAACTTACCGCTCAGGGATTGGTCAGCTTCGATGAAATTGATAAGGCGGTCGGCCGGGAGTCTCAGATCGAAACCTGAGGGGCGTCATGGCTTTGAAACTTTCACTGCCATGCGCCATCTATATGATTGAGCTGACCAGCAATCTAAGGTTTTTTTCATGTGAAAGTTTCCCAAATTGTCCAGATTCGCCTTGACCGGCAGTTGGGGCGACGATAATTTTCAACTTCCATTCTTTTCGTTGCGACAATCATGTCGTCATTTGTGAAAAACTGGGGCGGTATATGGTAACAGATGTAGCTTGTCCGGTTTGTCAGAAACATTATTCCGCGACGCCCGACATGATCGGAAAGCGCGTGCGATGCCGAAATTGCGCCACCGTTTTTCCGGTCATTCCGCAGGATGCGGGCAGCCTGGAGCCGGTCGGAGTGTCGGCCGCTGAAGATGATTTGGCGTTGGCCGCACCGCCACCTCCGCCGCCGATGGAAGGCGGCCTCGAGTCTGAATTCGAAACCGCGTTCAGCGATGAAGAAGAGCGGCGCGATCTTCGGCGGAACATTAAACTCAAGTTCCCCTGGGCCGCGGAATTGGATCGCTTTTTGCCGGCGACGTTGATTGTCATTGCTGTTGTATGGATCTGCGCGCAGACGTTCCGTTCGCCGGATCTGGGTCCGATTTGGACCGGATTTTTACGAGTCGGCGTCGTGTTCGCGCTCTATGCCTGCCTGATCGTGCCCGTGGTCATGTTCGCGGCGGGCAAAATTGCGCTCAAACTCAAATACGAGCTTCCGCCGGCAGCACCCTGGCGCGCGGCAGCCGTTTTTTCGCTCCCTTTGATGCTCGGTTATGTTTTTTGGACTGTCAGCGAGGGCCCATCCGGGTTCGTACTTGGATGCGTCCTGGGATTGATGATTTCCGCGGCTGCCTTCTGGCTGCTGTTTCGTCTTCAACCAAAGGAAATCGCTCCGTCGTTCGCAGCGGCGGGGGGAGGTTTTGTCGGAGCGGTACTTGTCTCGATCGGGATCATGGCATTGCTGAACGTGTTCATCAATTCCGGCATGATCAGCAGCCACGCCGCTCGCGATCTTCGCGCGAGTCCGCTGGGGCCTGGATTTGCCTGGAATGTGCGCCTCGATAATTCGCCGGCGCACCCGGATCAAAATCAATTGCAGTTCGCATCGTCGAACAATTCTAACATTGCCCCTCCGACGACTCAGCAAAGCACTGTCGCGAACAATGATGTTTCGGCCCAGGCCAACGGTGAACATCCAACCACTTCCCCAAGCGATCCGTCGCCGGCTGCTCAAGTCGCCAGCAGCGGATCTGCGGTCAAGGTGACATCCCTGGCAACGCCGGTTGGCAACGGCACTAAGACCTCTAATTTGCCGAGCGATCCGACTTCCTCGTCGGTTTCTACAAACGCCGGTGGATCTAAGGTTTTCGATCTGCCCGCCGACGCATTGGAGAATTCCGCGTCCGCAGATGACTCATGGCTGGCATCGGTCCGCTCCAAGGCGGTTCCATTTATTACCAGCGTGCAGGCCGCCAAGGGCATCGCGCCAAGCGATGCGATCATTTACCCGGCGACGCGTTCGGGTTGTATCGCGGTGGTACACCATAAGGACGAAGGGCGGGACGTCATCCAAGTGCTCGATGCTCAGGGGCAGCCGGTGGGTCAAGATGCTGATCTGCCGCGCGAGGGCAATGGAATTGCCAACAGCCGGGAATATGCCCTGAGCCCCGACGGGCAAATGCTGGCGCGTCCCGTGCATTTTCCACGGGCCGGGTTTGCTGTGTGGATGATTCCTCTGCAGCGGAGTGTGGCCATTTCACCGGAATGCGATGCCGGCACGGTGCCCCAACTTGTTGGCTTTTGTGACAACGACAAGCTCGTTCTCGAATATGCCCGAAACAAGGAAGACTTCATCGATGTCTGGAGCATCAAGGAAAATCGATCGCTCCGGTCCATCATCGTCCCTTCCCATCCATACACCCCTGGCAACTGCGAGATCAGCCCGGATGGGCAGTACGTCGCCTTGGCCGCACGGGTGGACGGGAAAGCCGCGCTGGAGGTTTACTGCCTGTCGGCGGATCGCATGCCGCAGGATTTGTTGATTAAAGACCTCGATTCGCATTGGGTTGTGCAACCCGCCGGGATCGCTTTTTCGGGCGATTCATCCAAGGTGGCAATTCTCTTTGTCGAACGCGACGAGGGATTCATCGAGTCCTGGAACCTCAAGAACAAGGCGACCCCGCCTAACGAGCAGCTTTGCACCGCCATCCCGGTCCAGGTGATTCGAAATTCCAACAGCGGTGCTCGCGTGCTGGACTGGATCGGCGACGGGACCTGGCTCATCGGCGGCGATGCAGTGATGGATGTGGCGACCGGCCGATTGCTCGGACGGATCGGGGACAATGCCGTTCGCGGGCAACACGTTGACGGCAGTCGAATTGAAGTTCTTTACTCCATGAATCGCGCGATCCACGTTGCCGATCTTCGACTGGATCAGGCAAAAGTGGCATCGATGGCCAGCGGGTCGGGCAACTGATCATCAATTCATTGACCCAGTCACATTTTCTGGTGAAAATATGTCACTGAACAAGCAGCTTTTTGAAACGTGTTATGCTTGTTCGTGAGGGTGTAGCGATCTTCACGCCGACCGTGTTTGTCTTCAGGAACTCACATGCCCATTGCAGCACAGTGCGGGTCCTGCTCGGCCCGATACAAGATCGTCGATTCGGCCAGCGGCCGGCGGGTGCGATGCCGACGGTGCGGTAAGCCTTTTATGGTGCCAGGCGCAGCGCCGCTCGAGCATGGGCCGGACCTGCGGGCCCTGGCTGACTTGGAGCGTAAGGGCCAAGTCGTTGCGGAATCGGCTGAGTCGGAGTTCGAGAAATATCAGGCGACAATCGCCACGCTCACTCAAACCAGCCAGGGAGAAAGGGACGCTGCCGACGCCAAGCGCAAATCGCTGGGCCGCAGCGTGACGGAAGTCGCAACGCCGGACTACTTCAAGAAGAACGCCATCGATGGCGCCAAGGCAAAGCGACAGCAAAAGAATTCCCGTGGCGGTGGGGGCGGTAAATTCCAGAACGCAACCCCTCTTATCTCGATTCTGCTTTGCATCGCAATTATGGGGTCTTTGGCGGTGGGAATCTTCGCGCCAATCCCATTGAATGCGCTGGCTTTCATCGCATTTGTTATTCTTGGCCTGGCAGCCGACGTTTGGTTAATCGTCGTCGCCTTCATGGACAATTGGGTCCAGGGCCTGCTCGTCATGTTTTGCCCATTCTATTGGCTTTACTATGCATTTTCCCAAGGCGAGGTAGCACAGGGACCCGGGTGGGCCGTCGCTGTTTTCTGGTTTGCAATGCTGGTATTGCGACCGGTCATGGCGCACATGCAGGACAACGGCACCAACATGTTCTCACGCACCCCCCCGGTGCAGCGTCTGGACAGCATGGGTGAGATCCAGGGCACAGCCACGACCATGCCGACAATGTACAAGGGAATATACGTCTACCAGCGCCCGGAAACGAAGATTCAGCGCATTCTCTACTACATCAATATCAGCACCGGCGTCGATAGCTCGCTGCATCCGCCGGTTGGATTCAAGCAGGAACTGGATCAGCTTTTAAGAGATGGCATCAAGAAAAATGGCTTGATCGATTTCATCGGGGCACATCTTGCCTGCCACCTCAGCGTGATCGATGTGGGCGCGCGCCCGCAGATGTTTACGGAATCGAACGGCTCATACGTGCCCGACGAAAACGGCAAGATCAGTGTGACGATCCCTTATCTGCGCTGCACGATGGCCCTGGATGGCGACGAAGGGCGTCTGTTGCATGAAGAAAAGAAGGACATGCGCGAGATCAAGGAGCCGATCAAGGCCAGCTCGCCGGAAGAATTGCAGAAGGCGATTGACGCATATCAGTGGAAAGGGGCGATGGATTGGTTCAAAGCGTTGCACCTTCCCGATAAGCCGATGTGGACCGAATACGACCAGGGCCACTGGGAGCAAAAGGTGATGCCTAAGACACAACCATCGCAAACACAAGAAAGCTCTTCGCCAGCCCCAGATGCCAAAGCCACGGCGCAGTGAAAGTTGGAGCAGTGATTTTCAAATGTTCGCGCGCGGCCTGAGACAGAGCGGCCGGCGTGAGCGCATTAAAGCATTTTTTCCGGGCGATGAGTGAACGCATCAGATCCGGAAGCTGATCTTCCTCGATTCCCGCAGTTGAGCCAAAATCCTCGGTAGAAGCCAGGTCGATGACAATTACGGCGCGGCCGCCGGGCTTGATCGATCGATAAACCATTTTCAGATGGTCGGCGAGGAGCGCATCGCGAAGTGCTGGATAGAGCCGATGCGTTGCGCCGATCGATTGCCGCGCCGAAATCAGAATCTGCGATAGCACGCATGGCGAAACCACCACGTCGAACCGCTCCATCTCCCACGGGCGCTGCGTCGTGCAATTCGCGATTCTCTCGATGCATTTCAAGATCTGATCATCACTTGGCGGCGCTTGTCTCCAGTTGCGAAGTGCATCCCCGATCCCGCTGAGATCAAAAGGGGCCCAAAGGCAGATTGAAGCCGCCCTGGATGGCTTTTGCCTTTCGACCGCCGAGGCAAGTGAACCCACATCGAGATCGACCAGGTGCGACTGGGAATACATCTGCGTGAGCCAGGGCAAATCGAGATCGTTACAGTTGCCAGCACCCAGCACGCAGATTCGCCCGCAGGGCGAGGCGGGGGTAATCAACTTTTCAATTTGTTGTCGATGCGACGAATACATCGCCCACTGCCGTACAGTGGTGCTGTTCATCGCTGCCTGATCGGAGAGGATTGAGTCTTCAGCCCGCGCGCCCGAGGACTCTCGTGGAACGTCGCTCATTATTCGCGAAACGCGTCAGAAATGGTGTATGCGCCGGGAATGACGGTATGGCGGTGATTGAACCCCGATTCCCAAAGGACGCCATTGCCGGACCGCTTGATGAACTTGTATTCCAGCGTGCTGCCGAGCGGCAATTCAACGACGGCCGTCCATTCGCAGCCGCCCTGCGGGAACTTCTGGCACTGCATTTCCAAGGCGGCAGATGCGTCCCACCGCCCCAATTCCGGCGCATCGCCGGACACCGCAATCGGATTGGTGTCGTTGCTGGTGCATTTGAAGGTGATCTTCTGCCGCTGCATGCCGTTGGTGACTGAACCCTGCGTCATAAACGATTGCTCCGCGACTTTCGTGCAGAGTTCACCTTATACCCCCCGATGCCTCACGCGGGCAACTGTCTGCAGGAACGACAACAGTGGCATTCGGACCCGATGATTGGCCGACTGAGATCAATGCGGCTGATTTGGCGTCAATTCCCATTGCTCGCCAAAGAATCCGGCATCGTCAATCCGCCCCGGCTCCGCAGGCGTCGGCGGCTGGGACACATCCACAATTGCCCAATCCGGCAGCTTGGGTGTCTGACGGGCATTATTCAAGTAATCCATTTCTCGGAAGGTAAAGCCGCTATTCAACACGACATACCGCTTGGGGTTCAGCGGATTGGGATAGATCATCAGCACCACTTCGTGGCCGGCATCAAAATGCTTTTCACCGGCGACAATGCCCTTGGCATCCCAATGAATCGGCAGCTTGTCCGCGATCCGCGCGAGGATTTTGTTGCTCGATGGATCACCCCAGAGCACCAGGTTACTTGAAGCAATGTCGGCATCGGTCACGTCGGCGTCATTCTTAACGCGCGCTTCGCCGCGGAACTGCCTTCGCCAGTGTTCGATGGCATGATGCATTTCGCCGTCGGCCCATTTGCCGATCTGCTCGTTCATGGGCGTCCCTGTCGGGCGGATCATGATGAACGAATCCATGAACGCATCGTCGATCGGCCCTTGAAGGCCCGGCCGTTTACGGAGCGTGCCGTCATCGATCGACTCGACCGCTTTCCATGCGCTGCCTTCCTTGCGGAAGTGCGCATCCCACGATCGATCCGACATGACCGGCGCGGCAACGACCTCCTGCCCGTCCAGTTTCACCGCGGGCTTCCGTGATTCATCCAACGGACAACGTCCGCTCGGCATCGTCAGAGTGAGGGCTGTCACGTTGTGCGTTGTGATCTCGATTGTGTGGTCATCAATCAGCCTCGCATCGACCATCGCCCGCTCCCAATGATGCTCCAGCCCATCAAGCTGCACCCATAACATGCGATTATAGCGAAGCGTCCACGTGGTGAATTTCACCTCGGCTGGAACTTCGTCTCGCGGTCGCTGCGCAACGCTGTCGAGCCGGCGATTGATCTCCACCTTCGCAACCGGCACATAAAAATGCCGCGCTTTTGGCCCGATGACATGTACCATGCTGATGCCCACATCCGCCAGCGCCTTGGCCATCATGTCAGCCGCCTGCTTCTGTGGATCGACTTGGCCGCTGTAGGCGACGAGCGGGCAATTGAACATGTTGATCGCGTAATCGATGCTGTCGTATTGATGCCAAAGCACTTTCTGATACCAGGCGATTTTGCTCAGGTCGCGGATGTGCAGGAAATCGGCCGTCTCACTGAAGCCCGCGCCTGGAGCGGCAGCCGCCCACAATCCGGAATAGTGGGTCGCGAACATCCAGGTCGATGCGCCGCCCATCGAAAAGCCGCGAACAAGGATGCGATCGTTATCGATCGCATAGTGCGATTTCACGCTGTCCAGCGCCTCGAACGTATCCACTTCACCGGCAAAGCGATTGGCATTGCAATATCGTCCATATGGATGCAGCACGATCGTATCCGGCGGCGCAAATTCGCCGACATTGCGCTGCCGATCGGTCAGGAAATTTAGTTCGCTGAGCGTTTCGCCACGCCCGTGATACCAGATATCCAGCCGCCGCGGGCGCGATAGATCGACCGCGACCGAAGGCGGAATGACCAATCCGTAAGGCTGCACCGAACCATCGATTTTTGAGACATATCCGCGCACGACCAGACCTGATGCACTGGCCCACGGCGCGCGACCTTCGCTCAATGCCTTGGCGCGCTCCATCCCATCCGCAAGAAGCTTCCGCGCTGCCGGAATCTCTCGCGCATTGAAAA